>NZ_JBEPMX010000009.1:0-122730 GCF_040545925.1 Alkalibacillus flavidus | reverse complement strand
GATGCTAAATCTATCATACTACAGAGAGTTATTTTTGATTGAAAAGTGTTCATTTTTATCGAGCAAAAACTGTCTACTTTAGTTTAGCGTTTACAGTAACGTTGTAATGAATTATAGCATGATTCGTGTAAGATTATGTTGCCCTCCAATTCATACACACTTTCTCTCACCTCAATTGCTTCAAGACACCATGAGCACTCTGTAATACTATAAGCCTTTTCTTCAGCCATATGTGATCTATTCCCCTTTTCAAAATATAATCTCCATTAAATGAATTTGTGGGTTAATTGCTTTATTTAGAAATAATTCAAACTAACCACAATTATAATCATAAATATTTTTATAAGAATCACAAATCACGTTTTTACTGAATTAAATGCTTATCTTTCTCTTTTTTGCTCAAAAACAATAGTATATTGATAACTTGGCTTTGATTTTTTAGAATTTAATACATTTTTCATTCATTTGTGATAAGGTTCACCGTGGTTAATTAAGAGGCAAAAAAAGCACTGGAATTTACCTTCCAATGCTTTCTAATTAATCTATTTTCAGTCATAGACTAGCTTCTATGACTTTAATGTTCTTTACTTTTATTCATTTAAAGGATAATTCTCTAGCAAATTACTGTACTTTTCTCTTCGCGCGGTATTTGAATTGTTAACAAAGTCGGCAGTGTCAATAAACTCAATTAGGTAGTGGGTTTGTTTAGATGATAGATTATTATAATCAATTTCTTTATCAACGGTTAATCCAATTAAAT
Organism: Alkalibacillus flavidus; assembly: GCF_040545925.1. Classification (NCBI taxonomy): domain Bacteria; kingdom Bacillati; phylum Bacillota; class Bacilli; order Caryophanales; family Bacillaceae; genus Alkalibacillus; species Alkalibacillus flavidus. The sequence goes on along the minus strand of NZ_JBEPMX010000009.1, from coordinate 121,970 downwards.
AGGTTAGTATATCAACTCTTTCAATTTTTTCCAAACGATCTTTTTCGCTCATAAATTCTAAAGTATCATTTAGTGCCTTTAAAGTTATTGATATCATTTCTTTAATTTCTTCTACACTACGACTACCAATAGCTTTAGCTTTTGTATCAGAAGGGATGGGACTAAAATTTCCTTTTTTATCACCACCAGTAACTTTGAAATATGCAGCGTTCAAAGTAGCTAAAGGAATTGATACTTCGGCAGATTTTTTGGGCATTAAATGTTCTAATTCCTTACTTTCTAGTTCTTTAACAAACGGATTTACATAATCTGTATAGAAGTCAATGCCTTTGACAAGTAAATCTGTTAAATAAACCATATCTCCTGTAACACGGCTTCCAGCTAAGTTTAAGACTTCAAACCATTCCATTTGCTCTACCTTAGATAAATTAGTAGCAAAGTTAACCACATAGTAGTATTGCTGGTGCTTTTTTCGAATTGTGTTCAATAAATCTTTTGTATTATCTTCTTTTAAATACTCTTTGCTGTTCACGTATTCCAAATATTTGGTTTGATCTTTGTTGTAAAGTTTTCCAACAGGTATTTGATATTCTTTAACTGTCTCTTTATTTCGAAGCGAAGTGAATTTTCCTTTACGCAAATCAAGTACGATATCTTCAACATCCTCATGGTCAACATGAGCTTTATAGTTAGTGGAAAGCCTTTGTTGTCCATCAACTACTGAATGTTTTCCTAATAAACTTTCCTTGTTAAGTATTTTTCTGTCTAAAAATCCAATTTGTTCGATAACCTGTTCAGGGTCATCAATAAAATTAATAGAGATAGGGGCTACAGGGGATTTACCAAGTAGTTGATAATTAAATAAATCAACCATTTTAGGTAGAGTCCAACGAATATAAGTTTGATAAATTGGGAGAACCATTTTACCTTGTTCAATCTCGTCACATAATAACTGTAACGTCATATCTTTTCTTTCCTTACTAGGATCAAAAACTGCCTTTTTGTATAAATCCATAACACTTTTTTTCAAAAAAATCACGTCCCTCTGTTGTTTAAGTATATTTAAATAATACTCAAAAACAAAGGTAAAGTCAATGGTTTTTGATATTTTATTAACTGCAGCTGTGTTTTTTGGTTCGTTTTTTAACAAAAAATTAAAGCTGCTCTTATTTTTTATAGTGAATGTGTTCGAATTTATCAAGAGTGAAAATATAATAATGTAGCTCTTCACTATTAATTGTTTTTTTTGTCCTTTTAACTGCGAATTGCTATAAACATCATCTTATTTAGGTTGTTTACAATCCAGTTTGATCCGAGTAAAAAATGACTTTGGTTTCGATAGTCATAAGTGTCTCATTAATACTCTCAACAACAGTTTGAATTACCCTATTTTCAACGGAATGAAATTCCCTAGTTTCTATAACTTAGCTGGTTGAATACCAGCTTGTTTCTTAGGTTTTTGCCTATAAGGTTTGATAAAATCCCGAAGGATGGTCATTTTGCCCTCATAACCCATAGCTCGTATCTCGTTTAATAACACCGAACAGTTTGTCGCCCCCCTCTTGAACCCGTTCTTTAATTAGTCTTTGAATGGTTACAGATTGCTAACTCTTGATGATACCTGTTTCCGTTTGGGTAGTTGGCTTCATTTTATGTACTTACGAATGGTTTTAGGATCAAACCCTGTTTCATTCGCTATAGCCATAATTGACCACCCTTTGTGATAATGTTCTCTTATCATAAATAATCCCCCACTCTGAATCATCATTCTACACTCCTATGTATTAAAGTATAAAATGATTATCCGTTATTTTTGGGGAATTTCAAACCATTGTTATTAGTGATTTTATCACCGTTGGTGACATCATGTACGTTTTGAAAACACGTGAGAATATCAAAGAATCCAAAACACACTACAAATGCGTTATGGATTCTGACTTAATCATTATTGATGATGTTATGTACATGACTTATGAGTCACAAGAGACCAACCTGTCGTCCAGTTTATTTATGATAAGTATGATAAGGCTGCATTCATTCTGACCTCTAACAAAGGCCCGGGTGATCAGGGAAATTTTTTGATGATTCTACCTTCACGACAGCTGTATTAGATCAATTGCTTCACAGAAGTGAAGTGATTACATTTAATGAGAAGGCTGATAGCATTCGCATGAAGTATCGACAATCTATTTTCGAGGTGTAAATGAACACTCGTCAGTTAGTTAGACTGCTTGATCCTGTTTGTGGAAATTTTTTACTTCTGCCTGACGGTTACACTAATCTATTATAAAGTTCAATAAATTATGAAAATATGATAAAATACTAAGAAATATTGTATTTATTCAGGGGGGATTTTATGACTACAACCTATTCGTTAAAGAAAGTATACGAATCTATTAATAACACAAAAATATCATATGGACATTTAATTAAAACTGAGTTTCACATACATACACCAGCATCACACGATTACGAATTAATCCCTAACAAAAAATACAGTGATTTAAGTGAAAAAGAAGTGCTTCAAATATCAGTTGATAAAGGACTTTACTCAGAAGAGTTCTTAAAAGGTATTGAGGAACAAGAAGTCCCATATAATAAAGATGACATTGTAAATCATCTAAACAAGAAATTTGACACTACTTTCACAAATTTTAAAGAAGTGATTGCATATCAATTAATTGCTCATAAATTATATGTATCCAACATAAGAGCAGCTGTAATATCTGACCATAATACGGTTAATGGTTATAAGAAACTTCAAGCAGCGATAGTAGATTATTATAAAAGCTGGTTAAAGCATGATCCCCATTCAAAATGTATAGTATTATTTTTAGGGGTAGAAATAAGTTGTTCGGACCATTATCACCTAGTAGCTATTTTTGACGATCATGATTACAGCAAAATTCAAGATTTTATTAAGAAATATATCCACTCTGAAACTGAAGGAACCTATGTCTCCTGTTTAGATATGGTTAAAAAAGTAAGTGAACTAGGCGGCATCCCTTATATCGCACATATTAATACTAGTAATTTTCGAGGAACTAACCTTTATAAAAAATTACTTTTTGGTTCTAATGAATTAAGTATATTAGGACTTACTAATGTAGACAAAAAAGATAAAATTATTGATAAAGTTAATGGTATCACAAGTAAGTTAGCGGATAACTTTTGTTTCATACAAGAAGGAGATTCACATAACATAGACCAAATAGGTATAAAAAATACTTGGATTAAATTTAATAAGGTGAACTTTAAGTCACTAAAGAAATCGTTTCAAAATTATCAATATTGTATTTATACCGAAAAGCCATCTTTGAATGACAGGTTTCTCAAAGGGATGTATGTAGAACCAGGTAATGATGGTTTTCTAACGTCAAACGAAAAAGAAAACAACCCTTTTATAATAGATTTTTCTAGGGATTTAAATTGTTTAATAGGAGGCAGAGGGGTAGGAAAGAGTACTTTGCTGAATATATTAGAGACTGCATTTACTTTAGAATACGATACCAAGAACTATCTTAAATTTATTTCCAAACATAATATGATTTACATCGTGTTTTTTTATAAAAACAATGATTTCATACTAGAATTTTCACCTCAAGTTGGAAAGGAATCCGGTTATATTAAGGAGGACGTCTTCTTAGAGAAAGCGTTTATTAATTCAGTTCAAACATCAGAGGGGAGACGTACACTAGCACCACACTGGGTTTCTTTATACAAAGTTATCGAAGGGGCTAAAGAAAGAGAATATACTTTGGTTCCAGAAGATGAAAAGGCAATAATATTGAATGAAGTATATAAAAAAAGCTACTCTATTAATAATATTATTGAACAAATTAATTCTGGAAATATTAGTGATTTCATTAAAGAAATAGTGCTGAATGGTAATAAATTCAATGAATCTCGTGAGATTATTAGTAATCTGAATTCACTACATAAAAACAATTACAGAAAATATTTAAGAGAAAATTTGAATGATATTATGGAAAAATTAGAACGAAGGAAACAAATTGTGGAGGAAGCTATAGGTGCTTTCAATACCGAAAACGAAAACCTACTTCAAATTATACATTCTCCACAGGTTAAAGATTCCATTTCATTTCTAGAAATTTTAGATATACATTATAATGATCAGGTTGAAAATATCAAAAACAAGCATGTTGCAAACACCTATTTAAGCTGGGATGATGTTGAAAGTTTTGTTAATGCATCAATACAAGAGTTTGGTTATTTATACTTTTTAAAGTTATTGTTAAACAAGAATCATAAAACAATAGAAAGTAGACTGTCAATAAATGATTTCATAACTGATACAAGTAGTGGTGAACTTGACTATATTAACCAAAAAAATATAAACAAAGTTTATAATGCAATTGAAAGTCGTCTTTTTAGGGATAAAGATAAAATGACTCAAAGTATACAATATCTATTAAAAGTATCAGATGAATTTTCATTATTATTCAATGTTAATTCAAAAGAGTCCGTTCTAACAGAGACAGTTAATATGAAGGACATAGAGACACTTTCTTTAGGACAAAAAGTTGTGGCTATATTAACTTTTTTATTTGGTTATGGTGAACACAGTAATGATAGTACACCATTAGTAATAGACCAACCTGAGGATAACCTCGATAACCTATATATTTATCGGAACCTTGTTAAGAGCTTAAGAAAAATTAAAAATAAGAGACAAGTAATTATATCTACTCACTCTGCTACAATAGTAACGAATGCTGACGCTGAGCAAGTTATCATTTTAGATTCAGATAATAATAAGGGGTGGCTCACCAAAAAAGGATACCCTGATAATAAAACAGTCTTAAATCATATAGTAGCAATATTAGAAGGTGGTCAAGATTCTTTTATCCATAAAAAAGAAACTTATAAGACTGTATTGGACCTATAGTTCTCCACTAAAATACGGTAAAAAGAAAATTCAGCTTACTTTTATTTTCTAACTGCAAAGTAAAAGCTGTCTACTATATTTATAGCAGACAGCTGTGAAAAAATTTTTTAACTCGAATGTAGGTAAGCTTTCAACTAACTCTACAATTTTATTAGATCCATTTATAATACGTAATAATAGGTTTAAGATATACTTTTCATCATCCGAGTATAATTTTAAGTTATCAATTATTCCAGAGGTCATATCTTGGGTTATTGCGTATTGATCAAGCAAACAACTTATAGCTAATCTTCTACTAACTTAATACTCATATCCTTTCTCTGAAATACCGCTATAGTGAGTAAGAATAATTTAAGCCATTTACCATTCCAAACTATAATGGTTACATCGAATAAAAATCCAGTACTACCTAAATGGTTATATTGGATTATTTTTCGGTATCAATTATGTCAAGTTAACTTCTTATATGGTTTATTTTGCTTTGTCACTAGTTAATTGAATGGAGTTGTATATTAATATTCAACTCCTTTTTCACTTATGATACGGTTCTCCCCGCATAATCCGAAATGCCCTATAAACCTGCTCCACTAAGATCAGACGCATCAACTGATGAGGATACGTCATTTTACTAAACGAAATAGCCAAATCGCTGCGTTGTTTAATGTCGTCACTTAATCCAAGTGAGCCACCGATCACGAAGGCGACTTTACTTTTGCCATATGTAGCTAGGTCGTCGAGTTTTTGGGCGAATTGTTCAGATGTGAGTTGTTTGCCTTCGATTTCTAGGGTGATGACGTACTGGTCTGTGGATAACTTTGTGAATATCTTTTCTCCTTCCTTCTGTTTGACTTGGTTTTCTTCCGCTTCACTTAATTGATCAGGAGCTTGTTCGTCTGGTACTTCTTCAATTTTAACTTTGGCGTATTTGCTAAGTCGTTTTAAGTATTCGTCGATGCCTTGGATTAGATACTTCTCTTTTAACTTGCCGACTGAGATGATCGTAATGTTCATCGAATCCCTCCATGAGCGTATTGAATCGTTTCGCTACATATCATTACTACCAATACCGTTTGTTTCTGACGGTTTGATGATAAATGTTCGTTTTTTGTCTATATCTCTTTTACTATGTCATAAGTTGGGGTTGTTCGCAATGTCGATGTTGTCGGGGAATGGACTTATTCAGATTGTTCACAGATGTTGTTGATAACTTGTGTGTAAGCTGGTTATAGGTTGTGAAAGGTTGTCTATAAGTGCAGTTATCCACATAGTTACACACATATTAACATATGTTCGTGCTATATTTAGAGAGGTATTGTATTCATCCTCCTATATATAGAATGTGGCCTAAACATTTACCCACATTTTGTGTATAAATCAATGAATAATGTGCATAAGTCGGTATTTCCGAATATAAAAAGAACTTACCCACAATGTGAGTAAGTTCTTTGGTCATGTTATTTAAAATTCTTGTGATGTGAGTGAGATTGTCGTGTCTTGTTGTTCGCCGTTACGATAGTACGTCACGGTCACTTCTTGGCCAGGTTCTGTCTCGTTATAGAGGTACTGGCGCAGTTCTAACACGTTATTGATCGACTGTCCGTCAATTTGTGTGATCACGTCGTATTGTTGTAAGCCAGCTTGTGCTGCTGGAGACATGTTACCGACAGATGAGACGACGACACCTTTTTCCACATCGTCAGGTAAGTTCAACGTATTTTGCCAATGGTATTGCGGAATATCCGCTAATGACATTGGTGAAATACCGACGTAAGAACGGGTTACTGTACCGTCTTCTTCGAGTTCATCCATGATTGGTTTCGCTGAATTAATTGGGATCGCAAAGCCTAAGCCTTCTAATTGGGCTGATGAGATCTTCATCGAGTTAATCCCGATTAATCGTCCGTCCATGTTCACGAGTGCGCCACCTGAGTTACCAGGGTTAATCGCGGCATCGGTTTGGAGGACTTCCATTTGCCAGTCTTGCGTACCGTTTTCGTCTAAATCAACTGGAATTAAGCGGTCTTTCCCGCTCACGACACCTTGTGTGACAGAGCCTGCGAACTTAAGGCCTAATGGGTTACCAATCGCTACGACAGGTTCACCGACTTCGAGTGAATCCGAATCGCCTAGCTCGATCACTTGGGAGACGTGTTCATCATCGACGCGTAACACGGCTAAGTCTGTGTACATATCACTGCCGACGATTTCCGCTTCAACTTGTGTTTCGTCTGGGAATACAATCTCAACAGCATCAGCTCCTTCAATGACGTGATGGTTCGTCACGACATAGGCTGAGCCGTCTTCTTGTTTATAAACAACACCAGAGCCTGTGCCGCCTTGTTGAGAACCTTGTTGAGGTTGTTGACCGAAAATATTATTTTGGTTTTGGATATTCACAACACCGACAATCGCGTCCGATACATTTTCGACGACGTCTGTTGTCTGTGTCGCAATATCAATATTCATGCTGTTTTGACTCGATGAGTTGTCATTCGCTTGATTGTCGTCGCTACTTGATTCATCGGTGTTCTCCTGTTGCTCATCTGAATTATTGGTATCATCTGATGACGCCACATTTTGTCCTGTGAACGTCGTCAATAAGAAAAACATTAAGACAGAGCCGAGAATAGCACCGACGATCGCGGCAAACCACGGCTTACCTGGTTTTGATTTGGATTGGGTATCATGATGTTGATTGTACTGTTCATCTTCATAACTCATTGTTATCACCTCACTAAAGCTTGTTTTTAAAAAATACCCACTATTTTATCACGTTAAACATCCTCACAATTTCGTGATCGGCGTTGGCTCAATCGGGCTGGTTGATTCTAGTTGTAGTTTGTCGCCAACAGGATAATCGTATTGCGATAATGTTTGCGATACGCTCATTTGGGCCAGGTCTACCATATTGTTATCTTGGCTTAAATGCCCTAAAAATATTTTCTTCGTCTGATCACCGATGACATCCATCATGGCCCATGCGGCATCGTCATTCGATACGTGGCCTAGGTCGCTTAAAATGCGCCGCTTCACATTCCACGGATAACGACCCATTTGCAACATACCCACATCATGGTTCGTTTCAAACAAAATCGCATCGGCATTTTCGACGGTCCGCTTCATCCGCTCAGAAACGTAGCCGGTATCGGTTAATAAGGCGACTTTCTTACCTTCATGATGGAACACGTAAAACATCGGATCAGCTGCGTCATGCGAAACACCGAAGCTTTCGACGTCTAAATCGGCAAATGTCCGGACAGTTTCCATATCGAATTCGAACTTTTGGTCGTCACTTACCTTCCCAATTGATGACGCCATCGCTTGCCACGTTTTTTCGTTCGCATAGATCGGTAACTCGTAGCGACGCGCCATAATGCCGAGTCCCTTAATGTGGTCGCTATGTTCATGTGTGACTAAGATACCGTCTAGATCGTGCGGGTTGACCTGGACTTGGTCGAGTAAGGTTTCGATTTTTTTGCCACTTAAGCCGGCATCGACGAGCCATTTCGTCTGGCCTGTCCCGATGTAAAATGCGTTGCCTGAACTCCCTGATGCTAAAACACTAAATTCTAAACTCATTCTACTTCACTCCGGATTAATTCTTCTACTTGATAGTCGACGAAGTACGTCATCGATTCCACGAATTCTTGTTCCTCTGTCGTAATTAATTGTCCTTCTATCGCATTGACAAAATGAATGTCTTCATGATTGATCGTAATCTTCCACGTCGGGGTAAAAATTTGTTCCCCTTCTTCTAATGGCACTAACGTGTGATAACCCAGGCTCATATCCGTGATCTCATCGCCTCGTTCTAGGACGTCCGAATAAAGCACTTCGATTGCGCTCATCGGGGCTAGCACCGTTTGCGCATCACTTTCGACTTGGGCTTCGTTTAATAAGGTTTGGGCGTAACTCGTGACGTGCCCTTCCTCGTTTAATTTCACCGCTAACACCCCGGAATAGTTAAAGAAAACGGGGCGGCCGTTTTGCTTTTGAAAAAACAGCACGAGGTTATCGTTATATTCTTTCCAAAATTGATATTCATCGCCTCTAAACACGTAATCGAGGACATCATTATCGCCACCGTCTAGTTCCAGTGGCTCGTTAAATTCACTGACGATCGTGTCGTTGTTCATGATCACCATACGCTGATTATCGAAGTTCGATTCAATCTCATTTAAGTCATCTTCAGTTAATTCATAACGGCTTGATGACACGTAAACTTCTTCTTGCCCTGATTCTGGTAAATCACTGTATTCAATGTTTTGCGCTTCTAATCGATCTTCAAAACTGGTTTGTGACAATGTTTCGAGATTGGTGTCGCTTATTTTCTCTAAAAACTGCTGTGCTAAGAAGATATTTAGCACTAAGAAACTGATGATGAATAACGTTTTGATCTGTCCCCATTGCATGACTATCCATCCTCCTGCAAGGTGATACGTTCATTAAAGTATTCTAATGGACGCCAAATGCCTGCGTACTGTATAAACCATGTCGGCTCTAAAAAGAGGACATTATTCAAGCCATCACCAGCACTAATGTCATAACCTAATTGAATATCACTCACTAATGACCACGAAATAGACTGTGAACTCTCATGCAACAACTCATGGACTGACACTCCTGAATCAATCTCAATCATTTCACCTTGTTGAAATGGGGCTGTCAGTTTAAACAATGGACGCGATAACGATTGCAGTTCGATGTTTGACCATTCTTGTTGCATCGTCATATAGCCATTACGATCAAAAATCGGATAACCCGCAAAATGGTTACGATATTGAATGACTTGATTCGACTCATTTAATTGATTCACGCGAAAATCATCTGTCCAACCAAGATAATCATTCGTATGACTTAAACTGTTAAGCAATAATTCAGTATGCGTTAAACTATTCGTTTCTTGTGACGGAGGTTTATGATACGACGCATACTGATTCACGCCAAACGCATCGTTTAACCGTAACAAGCGCGTCCCGTCAGTTAAATATGTTTCTGAAGAATTTCCAGAATTTTGTTGGCGAACGAGCGACGGATTATTAAAAAGCACATTAATTAATGGCTGTCTGTCTAAGCGGTCCACTAACACGGTTTCTTCTGGCAAGCTTATACTTTCATTTGTCACATAGACATAGTCTTTCGCTTGATCCTCATGTAGTTGTACTCGTTCCATACTCGTCATATCATTTTCGGTAAAATACGATTGTAATTGATCATAAGCACTAACCGAATCAACCCGTCCGTTTAACACATTCGGTTGTACGTCCGACGTAAAACTAACACGAATTCGTTCTTCCGACCCTCTCGTTAGTTGAAAAAATATACGATTAAACGTATCCGAACCTTCATAATCTAATTCGTCTACATTAAACAACCGACTAATAACATTAAACGGTACTTCTGTAGGCATTACGAGTTCAATATTCGGATTCCATACATCAGTGGATCGGTTTGTCGGAAATTGGTCGATCTCTGAAAACGTCCACTCAGACATATCATTAAAGAGTTGTTTTTCTTCTTGTTTGGATGTCAACATACTATACTGACGCGATTGATTAAAAATCATTTTATCCGGTAAAACAACGTCTTTCAACACTTTTTGTTTACCGTCTAATTCCGTCTCTTCTAAGTACGTGATTTGGCCTGGCTCTTCATATTGGGGCTGATACGTCCATAAGGCAAAGGTTAACCCTAAACTACTGATCACGAGGATGAACAGTATGCCTGATTTAAAATGTTCTTTCGTCATGTCGATCACCCACGTTTCTTCCGCATCAACGGTAAACTAAATGAAATCGTTGTCCCTTGTCCTTCACGACTATCAGCCCAAATCGCCCCATCATGCGCTTCGATGAGATCTTTTGCAATCGCCAGGCCTAGTCCTGTACCGCCCATTTGACGCGTTCTAGCTTTGTCCACGCGATAAAAGCGGTCAAAGATCTTGTCTACTTTTTCTTCTGGAATGCCGACTCCTTCGTCTGACACTTTCGTCACGATGTGGTGTTTTTGTACTTCAACCGTCACATCGATATCGCCACCTTCAGGCGAATACTTCATTGCATTGGAAATGATATTATCAAGCACTTGCGTTAATTTATCAGAGTCCATATAAACATAAGACGCTTTAGACGGTAAATGACGTTTAATCGTCAGCCCTTCTTTTGCATTAAACGCAAAACGCTCAATAATATGATCAATAAATTGAACGTATTCGACGCGATGTTTTTCGATGCGGTGGTCTTGGTTATCCATCTTCGACAATTGCAACAAGTCATTAACGAGACGGATCATTCGTTCTGATTCGTTTTGAACGACATGTAAAAACTTCGGCGCAATCGTTTCGTCTTTCCACGTCGTGCCGTCTGTTAATGCTTCTAAATAACTGCGCATCGTCGTCAGTGGTGTGCGCAACTCGTGCGAGACGTTCGCCACAAATTCACGGCGTTCGCGTTCGACTTTTTGTTCTTCTGTCACGTCACTCAAGACCGTTAAAAATCCGTTCATTTCTTCCGCTTCATCTTGGAAAACAGAGAAATTCGCTTTTAACAATAATTCTTGGTTGTCATCAGAAAAATCAATGATGGTACTGCTTAATGTTTTAATTTCGTCTAACTGATCGACATGGTCGTGTAAACCTAGTACATCGAGCAATGGTTCGCCTTGGACTTCGACGTAATGCTTCCCGATTAATTTCGACGCTGGTTCGTTCATTAATATAATATCACCGTGATCATCCGTCGCAATCACGCCGTCTGTCATATTCGATAAAACGGAACTTAACTTTCGCCGTTCTTCTTCTGTCGTCGCTTGAGCGAGCTGCAATTGTTCGTTTAATTCGTTGAAACTGACAGCCAATTGTCCGATCTCATCTTCACCGTGGACATTGACTTTGCTCGTATAATCACCTGTTGCCATCACTTTCGTCTGCTTACGCATTTCCATAATCGGACGCGTAATCGTTCGAGCCACTAAGACACCGAGTAGCGCAGAAATCGTAATTGCAAGCATAGTCCCGTTGGCGAAAATCCGGTTAATATCATCTAACTGCGAATAAACACTTTCAATCGATGCCTCTAGTGATAGCGCACCAACGATATTGCCATCGACCTCAATCGGCGTCGAAATAACGAGCGTACGATGACCTATCTCAGGATTGTAGACGACTTTCTCTTCTCGGTTACCCGCTGACAACGCTCGTTGAATCCTCGTTTCAGTCGTTCGGTTCCCGACAATTTCTTGGTCGAACTGGCTCGTCGTACCGAGCACACGATTGTTACTATCAATCACTTGAATTTCAGTAATTTCGTCTGAGTCAAAGTCATAAATAATCGACTCGACGTCTTCCTCTAATGGTTGATCGTCATCATCTCGCTCAGCGACCAATGCCTGTTCTAAGTTATAGTTCAACAATTCGACACGGTCGTTGATCGATTCAGTGAAATTTTCGAGTAATTGCGTTTCAAGTTGGCGCGCAAAATACGCACCGATCACTTGAATCGCTATAAGTAACAACAAAATATAGATGATAATAAACTTTAACTGAATCGATTTGAAAAAGGTTTTTAGCCTAGCCATGTCATCTACTCCCGCTCAGGGTTGCGAAGGTAATAACCAACTCCCCGTCGTGTCACAATCCAAGTTGGGTTACTCGGACTGTCTTCGATTTTTTCACGTAGTCGGCGGACGGTCACATCTACTGTGCGCACGTCACCGTAATAATCGTAGCCCCATACCGTTTCAAGTAAGTGTTCACGGGTCATGACTTGTCCGATATGTTTCGCTAAGTATAATAACAATTCAAACTCACGGTGCGTCAGATCGACAGGCTCCCCGTAGCGGGTAACCGAGTAATTTTCACGATTAATGTCTAATCCGCCAATTTGAATATTAGGAATGGATCCAGTTGAGTGTTCTTGGCCTTCTGAGCTACGACGACGTAAATTCGCTTTCACCCGTGCAATCAATTCTCGGTTACTAAACGGCTTCGTGACATAGTCATCAGCACCAAGTTCGAGGCCTAACACTTTATCAATTTCTGAGTCTTTCGCCGTTAACATAATGATTGGGATTTGGTAGTCTTGACGAATTTCACGGCACACTTCCATGCCGTCTTTTTCGGGTAACATGATATCTAATAAGATTAAATCGGGTTCTTCCTGTTTCGTAAGTTCAATGGCTTCATTTCCATCATATCCGATTAAAACATCGTAACCTTCTTTTTCGAGGTTAAATTTTAATATATCTGCAATGGGTTCTTCATCATCGACAACTAATATCGTATGTCGCATTGTCTGACACCATCCTTCGTGTATTTACTTTCTATTTTAACGTACTTCCTCGTTAATGTCTTACGTGACTACCATTTTTTGATTTATTGTAGTGTGTCATAGCCAAAACAGAATAAGCCTTTAAGTGTAATAAAACCTCTAGCTACCATAGCTAGAGGTTTTACTGTTTATCTGAAATACGGTCCTGGATTAATCGTTCGACCATTCTTCTGTAATTCTAAATGTAAGTGAACGCCTGTTGAACGTCCGGTTGAGCCCATTTGACCAATAGCTTGGCCTTTACGTACTGTTTGACCAGGACTGACGCTAATTGATGATAAATGTGCGTATAGTGTGCGGTAACCGTTGTTGTGGTCAATGATGACTCGATTACCGTGGCCACCTGAGTGGTAACCCGCTTCAACGACTGTTCCATTATCAGCCGCTTTAAGTGTACGGTTGCTTACACCCGCAATATCCATGCCATTATGGTGTGAGCCCCATCTTGGGCCGTACGTACTTGTTACATAACCACCTACAGCAGGCCATACAAAGTTACCCGTTCCGCGCGATGGTACCACTTTCGTACCTTCTTTAACGATTTTATCTTGCGCTTCTTCGATGACATTTTCGTCGACTTTTTCACGGCTCACTTCTTCACCGTTTTCGACTTCTACTTCATATGTGACTTCTTTTTTACCGTCTGAACCTTGTTGCGCAACTTCTGAGTCACCTTTGTACAGTTCATCTGTCTTCTCAACGACTTCTTCATATTCTATCGTTTCTTCTTCTGTTACCGTTTCTGTGTATGACACGTCTACTAATGAACTCATACCTGTTACTTTCATTTCTTGGCCGACTTGAATGACGCTATCTTCTTCTATGTCTGGGTTTAATTCAATGAGTTCATCTGTACTTATATCATGCTTACTAGCTACTGTTGTGATTGCATCGTTTTCTTGGACTGTGTACGTCTGTTGCGTTTCCGTGCCACGCTCTAATAGTTTTACCAATTGCTGGACCTCTAGTAACTGTTGAGCATCAACTTTTGTTTCTGTTACTGTAACATCTTTCGTAAATCCAACGTCTATGACTGTAGAACCGTCATCAAGTTCGATCGTTTCGTTAAAACTCGAGTCGTCGTTTTGTTCTCTGTTTTGTAATGTCCCTGTTTGTAAGAGATTATCTGGTAATAGAGACGAAAGTGACGTTGTTTGGTCTAAGTCATTGGAATCGTCTTTTAATAAATTAATGCTTTGATCGACGCCTTCCGGTAAGTATTGCGAAATGACCTGATTGACCGCTTCGTTCGCTTCATCTAAGTTATTGACGTAACCGAGTACTTGATCGCCTGCTTTAATTTCAATTGCTGAAGCAACGAAAGATAAATCTTCTTTTAACGTCGACTTAACCTGATCTGATTGATGTTTTGTCGAGAACACCATTTCTTCAACGAAATCAATTTCTTCTGATGGAACTAAATCAACATTGTCTTGATAGTGATCATTTTCAGCTTGTTTCTCTTGTTCGTCGATAAAATCTTGAATAGTTTCTTTTTGATCGAATGTTCCTATATGTTTATCACCCATATAGACGTGGTATACAGATGATAGATTATCGTTAGTTGATTGATTGTTCATAGAGTCAGCATAAACGGAACCGACTATAACACCGCTACCGATAACAGCCGTTAGGGTTACTTTTTTCGCCCATGATGGCTGGAAGATGCGACGTGCTCCACTCGATACTAACTTTCTCAAGTTATTCACTTCTTTTTCCCCCAATAAGCGTCTACATATTTAATTATCTATATCGTTCAATTGTATATAAAACTCACATTTTATAATCTACCATAACTTTATCGTGTTAATAAACCTTTTTAACATACTTGTAATGAAATTGTATAGAAGTTGGTATAATTTTGAATTTGAGATGTTCGTTTGGTAGGTGTGGCCGTCATTTTTCAATGACATTCGACAAGGAGCTGTTATGTCGAGTTGATGATGATGATTTTTCGAAGGTTATTCTACTAAAAAAACACAGTTCATTACTGTGTTTAAAAAATGGTGGCTCGGGACGGAATCGAACCGCCGACACACGGATTTTCAGTCCGTTGCTCTACCGACTGAGCTACCGAGCCAATGGAAGATAAAAGGGTAATCTTATAAATTAAATTGTCTTTTGAATAGTTAAGTACTGTGCTCACAGACTTAGCATTCCAAAGAAGTTTTCTTGCTCGCAAAGCTACGGAGCCAAATAATATAATCGACTTGTTTGGGCCATCATTTTTTCACGTGAAACATTGAATAAAAATGGCGGTCCGGACGGGACTCGAACCCGCGACCTCCTGCGTGACAGGCAGGCATTCTAACCAACTGAACTACCGGACCATTTTGCCGACAAATTAAATATTACCACAGCATTTTTTATTTTGACAAGCTATTTCGGAAAATATTTTTGAAAAAGTGACATCCCCGTGTTCAGACAAGCTGATCACGGGGATTTATTGTGTATTACATTAAGATTGTTAGATAATTCAGGCCAATTGTTAGACAATGTCCTGACATTGTTAGATAGTTTGAAGAGATTGTTAGACAATCTACAAGGATTGTCTAACAATCTTCAATTTTACTGAAAGATCGGTTCGCGGACGATGGTTTGGTCGCGGTCTGGACCAACTGAGAAAATCGACACGCGTGTTTGTGTTAGGGCTTCGATTCGTTCAATATAGTGCTGAGCCGCTTCCGGCAACGCTTCAAATGAGCGAACATTCGATAAATCGCCGTGCCAACCAGGGAGCGTTTCGTAAACAGGTGTACACTCTGTTAACGCTTGGTGCGTCGCTGGATAGCTGCGGATCGTCTCACCGCGATACTCATAACCGACACAAATCTTAACCTCTTCAATCCCCGAGAGAACATCGAGTGAATTGAGCGACAGATCTGTCACACCGCTTGTACGACGAGCGTGATTAATCACAACAGCATCAAACCAACCGACACGGCGCGGGCGTCCAGTCGTCGTCCCGTACTCACGACCGACTTCGCGAATCGTTTCACCAATCTCATCCTCTAATTCAGTCGGAAATGGGCCGTCACCGACTCGCGATGTATATGCTTTAGACACGCCGATAATCCGATCAATTTTATTTGGACCAATGCCGCTTCCCGTCGCAACGCCTGCAGCGGACGTGTTCGACGATGTGACATACGGATACGTGCCTTGGTCGATGTCGAGCATGACGCCTTGAGCACCTTCAAACAACACGTTGTCCCCATTCGTTAATGCTTCATCAAGTGTGAATGATGTATCCGTGACATAAGGCGCTAGTTGTTCGCCATATTGACGATACGTGTCATAAATCGCTTCAGCATCCAATGGTTCAGCCTGATAAAGCTTGGTTAACCATTCATTTTTCTCTGCCACTTCACGTGTCACGCGATCGTACAATTGATTGGCATCCAGTAAATCGGCAATACGAATACCTGACCGATTGATTTTATCACTATAAGCTGGGCCGATCCCTTTTTGCGTTGTGCCGATTTGTTCGTCTTTGCCTTTACGGGCTTCTTGTAAACGATCTAACTCAATATGATAAGGCATAATGACTTGAGCGCGGTTGCTGATTCGTAAATGATCGAGTTCAATACCCGCTGCCTGAACATACGCCATTTCCTTTATTAACGATTCTGGATTAATCACCATTCCGTTTCCTAATAAACATAATTTATCTGGGTTAAAGACCCCTGAAGGAATGAGGTGTAACTTATATGTATCCCCATTAAACTGAATTGTGTGCCCGGCATTATCGCCACCTTGATAACGGGCTACGACATCTGCTTGTTTCGCGAGAAAATCGGTAATCTTGCCTTTCCCTTCATCTCCCCATTGTGTTCCTACAACCACTGCTGTCGTCATATATAATCCTCCTAAACATTCCGATATCCAATTGATCCACGCCTATATTATCATAATTATTTACTGTTTTGAATTAAAATCCGAATAAAATAATAAATGTGTTGAAAAATGTACGTTTATTGTAACAAAAAAAAGAAACCTACACATCCTCATGATGCGTAGGTTAAGCTGGTGGAATATCGGCGTCATCATATCGCCTGTCTAAATCAACGAATTTATTGTATTCTTTCACAAAGGCTAGCTCAACTGTTCCAACTGGGCCGTTACGTTGTTTAGCGATCATGATTTCGATAATATTTTCTTTTTCGCTTTCTTCTTCATAATAATCATCACGGTATAAGAAGCCAACAATATCCGCGTCCTGCTCAATACTTCCAGATTCACGTAAGTCTGACATGATTGGGCGTTTGTCTTGGCGTTGTTCTACACCACGCGATAACTGTGATAACGCGATGACAGGGACGCCTAATTCAAGCGCTAATGCTTTCAGTGAACGGGAAATCTCAGATACTTCTTGTTGACGACTTTCACTACCGCCTGGAGAGCCTTGAATGAGCTGTAAGTAGTCAATCATGATCATGCCGAGGCCTTGGTCTTGCTTAAGACGACGACACTTCGAGCGGATTTCATTGATTTTAACACCTGGTGTATCGTCAATGTAGATACCTGCTGTCGAAAGACTACCCATAGCCATCGTCAGCTTGCCCCAGTCTTCATCTTCTAAACGGCCTGTCCGTAACCGCTGCGCATCAATATTACCTTCTGCACACAACATACGGCTGACGAGTTGTTCAGCCCCCATCTCTAAACTGAACAGCGCGACATTCTCATCCGAATTAATCGCCACGTTTTGTGCAATGTTTAACGCAAAGGCCGTCTTACCGACTGATGGACGCGCCGCAATAATGACGAGATCATTTTTTTGGAAACCTGATGTGATTTGGTCTAAATCATTGAAGCCTGTTGCAACACCGGTGACATCTTCGTCATTATGGTGCAATTGCTCAATGTTATCGTACACGTTCACTAAGACGTCTTTAATATTACGGAACTTACCGGAAGCCTGTTCTTGCGAAATATCTAAAATCGAGCGCTCAGCATAATCGAGTAATTCTGGCACTTCTTCGTTTTCTTCAAACGTCTTCGTGACAATGCCCGTAGCTGATGAAATAATACGACGCAAAGTCGATTTTTCGTTCACGATGCGAGCATAATACTCGATATTCGCTGCTGTTGGGACTGAATTTGCGATGTCGGTTAAATACGAGACACCACCGATATCGTTTAACATTTCAGCATTCGATAATTCAGTCGTCACGGTAACTAGGTCAATGGGCTCGCCTTTGTCCATTAATTGAACCATGATTTCAAAGACGCGCTTATGACTGACGCGATAAAAATCTTCAGGTTGGATAATTTCACTTGCCGTCACAATCGCATTCGGTTCTAGGAAAATAGCACCCAAAACCGCTTGTTCGGCTTCTATATTATGAGGTGGGGTGCGATCGTTTGTTGGATCATCTGCCACGTCATTCCCTCCTTTTGTTTCGGAGTGGGTCGATTACTTTTCAGCGACATGCACTTTAAGCGTGCCACTCACATCCGGATGTAATTTAACAGGGACATTCGTATAACCGAGTGTGCGAATCGGTTCGTCTAATTCAATTTTACGTTTATCAATTTTAATGTTGTGCGCTTGCTTTAATTCATCAGCGATGTGTTTGCTTGTAACAGAGCCAAACAAACGACCACCGTCACCTGATTTCGCTGATAATTCAACCGTTAGATCTTCTAGTGTGTCTTTTAGTCGTTTCGCTTCATCGAGTTCTTCTTGCTCTTTTTCTTGTTGTTTTTTCTTCTGGCCTTCAAGCTGCTTTAAGTTTCCTTTTGTCGCTTCTACAGCCAGGTTGTGTTTAAATAAATAGTTACGCGCATAACCTTCGTTAACGTCTTTCACTTCGCCTTTTTTGCCTTTGCCTTTAACATCACTTGTGAAAATTACTTTCATGATGAGTCCCCTCCTTGCATATAGTCATCGATAATATCACGCAATTGTTCTTCTACTTGTTCAATTGTCGTATCTTCTAATTGTGTCGCAGCATTCGTTAAATGTCCACCGCCGTTCATTTTTTCCATTAAAACTTGAACATTAATTTCACCTAAAGAACGGGCGCTAACGCCAATTTGGTTATCACTTCGCTCTGAAATAACGAACGAGGCTTTAACCCCATCCATCGTTAATAACGTATCAGCGGCTTGAGCGATAATGATCGGGCCGTAACTCACACCCGTATGGCCTTTCGCAATCGCCACGCCTTCTTTGAAAATCGTCGCGCTTTTGACCAGCTCACTGCGCTTCACATACACGTCTAAGTCTTCTTTGAGTAGCTTTTGGACAAAAACGGTGTCTGCCCCTTTAGAACGTAAATAAGACGCTGCATCGAACGTACGCGACCCTGTGCGCAAGGTAAACGACTTCGTATCCACAATGATACCAGCTAATAACGAGGACGATTCAAGTGTCGTTAATTTCACACGTCCATCTTGGTATTGTAACAACTCCGTTACGAGCTCTGCAGTTGATGAAGCATATGGCTCCATATAAACCAATGTTGGGTCATTAATAAATTCTTCCGCACGTCTATGGTGGTCAATAACGACAACATGTTCTGTGCGGTTTAATAGTTTTTCTTCCATCACCATTGATGGCTTGTGCGTATCGACGACAACGATGAGTGTATTTTTCGTCACCATGTCGAGCGCTTCTTCTGGTGAGGCGAACTGTTCTGACAACTCTTCGTCCTCATCGATTTCGTCAATTAACTTCTGAACGCCTGTATTCATACCATCGCGGTCAAACACGACGTAACCTTCTTTGTTATTTTGTTGGGCCAGCTTTAAAATTCCGATCGAGGACCCGATCGAGTCCATATCAGGCATCTTGTGCCCCATAATCAACACTTGATCACTTTCATTCACTAATTCACGAAGCGCGTGAGAAATGACACGTGCGCGAACGCGAGTCCGTTTTTCCATCGGATTCGTTTTACCACCATAGAACTTCACTTTACCTTGCTCATCTTTAATCGCGACTTGGTCACCACCACGACCTAAAGCTAGATCAAGACTCGATTGAGCCATGTCACCTAACTCACGTAAATCAGCTGTACCACGGCCAATGCCAATACTAAGTGTTAATGGTACATTTTGATCTGAAATAAGTTCGCGAACGTCATCTAATATTTCAAATTTATTCGCTTCTAACTTTTCTAATGTTTTACGATCCATGACCGCTAAAAACCGTTCTTGTGATGTTCGTTTTAAATAAAAGCCATTCTCTTTTGACCATCGATTCAATATTGACGTAACTCGTGAGTTCATGCGGCTTTTTGATGTGTCATCCATCGCCTGAGTTAATTCTTCGTAATTATCAAGATAAATAATCGATAGAACTGTTTCTTCATTTTGATAACGTTTCTCTAAAT
Organism: Alkalibacillus flavidus; assembly: GCF_040545925.1. NCBI lineage: Bacteria > Bacillati > Bacillota > Bacilli > Caryophanales > Bacillaceae > Alkalibacillus > Alkalibacillus flavidus. The sequence goes on along the minus strand of NZ_JBEPMX010000009.1, from coordinate 101,391 downwards.
CGGCATACATCGTGCGGTCGAAGAAATAAACAAGCTTTTCTTCGCGTTTAATAACGGCGCGATAAATTTTGCCGTCAATCTCGACTCGCAAATCATCGTTCTCATCTTTGATGGCTTTAATCAAATCACCTGATAGGTCTGACAAATTCTCGCCAATGAGGGTGTCATCCGATTCCATGAAATCATTCATGTACGGGTTAGCCCACTCGATCTGATAGTCATCATTATATAGCACGATTCCGAACGGCATTTCGAGCAACGCTTCTTCACCGACTTTTTTCACGCGGTACGATAGCGTCGAAATATATTGTTCGATTTTTCGCTTCAGTCGATCTTCTGTTCGAAGGCCCGAGAAAATAATTAATCCGAAAATTAACGATAACGCCAGACCAATCATCCAGTGATTATAAATGACGATACATAATGATACGACCGTTAACGCATGAAGAAACCATATATTTTTGTTTGTGATTAACTTTTTGACATCATTCATAAACGTCATCTCCTAAGATGTTTCAACACATCTTTATTTGTTTCCAGTTAAGCGTTGCCGCAAGCGAAAACCTAAATCGAAAATCCCTAATATCCGTAATGGGAACGTTATAATAAATGGAAATAACACAAAAGCGACAACGACTAACACTGGTAACGTATTAGACCAGTTTTTATAATGTGCATAGTAAAAGACAAATGCCATGCCTTGTAAAACGAGCAATAATCCTGGTAGCGCATATAAATTCGTTGCTGCTAAATACATCGTATCAGTTGGCTCGGTATAAATCCATGACATAATGATGCCTAATAGGAAGATCCAAATCAAGCTATTCGGAAACGTAAAATACCTAAATGGCGGAAATCGATGTTTTCGCTGTTCCGATCGATTGAGCCATTTATAACTCAACCATTGAGCGATAAATGCAAGACCAAGACCTAAGAGCACTATCGAGGTCGGAATGAGATAAACGAGATCATAGAAACTGTTCCGGACGATTTCTAGATCCTCTGGTGCTACATCGACACCTGTCTCTTCTAACATGGTCGTCGTTGATGTTAATGATTCTTCCATTAACGTTTCAGCTTGTTGTGTCCAATTCACGTCAAATATTAATTGCGTTGATGCGTATAGGAGCGCAATCGTCACAGCAAACCCTATCGTCCCTCGAGCTAACACTTCATAAGGATGACGTTGTCCGTGCATCGCTGCTCCAATGATCACTCCACTTAGACCCATCACAATTGAAAGTGGCAATGAGTAGAGTGTTAATAACGGAATGCTCACTAAAGTGGTGATGATCCAAACGACACCACCCACCTTCCATCCGTAACGATATGTTAAAAGGATGAATGGTATCGGTAATAGAAAAATCGTGATAATACTTATAAATGGTATAAAAAACGTCATGAGCAACAACGCGATAAACGCTAAGGCGAATAACGCCCCTTGTTGCACGATCGATCTGTCAGTCATAGCTTGCACCTCAATACTTTTATTGCGCAACCGTCTATTCACTTGCCAATGAACAGTCGCATGTTTCTATTTTACCAAGTAACTAATTGATATGTAAAAACAAACCACTAATAAAAGATTACTTATATCATATATGAAAAAACCGTCGTTGAATAGGTGGTATGTCATATCACACACCTTCAGTTAAAAAAAGTGTTGTAAACGTTTGTTTACAACACTTTTGAAAGCTTACTATTCGTTAACGTATGGCAATAGAGCCATTTGTCTAGCGCGTTTAATCGCTACCGTTAATTTACGTTGATACTTAGCAGACGTTCCAGTTACACGACGAGGTAAAATTTTACCACGTTCAGAAATGAAACGTTTTAGAAGATCAACATCTTTATAGTCAATATGCGTAATCCCGTTTGCTTTGAAATAACAAACCTTACGACGTTTGCGTCCGCGACGTGCTGCCATAAGTGACTACCTCCTTTAAATAAATGATTTAGAATGGTAAGTCATCGTCTGATAAATCGACTGGTTCAGCGTTATCAAACGGTTCTTGGCCACTCGATTGAGATTCTTGTTGCGGTTGAAATCCGCCTTGATTTTGTTGCGTTTGATTTGATGTGTTTCCAGGCTGTCCACCTTGTTTACCCTGGTTGCTGTTTCGTGATTCAAGGAATTGAACGCTTTCGGCTACAACTTCGGTCATGAAGATTCGTTTACCTTCTTGGTTATCGAAGCTACGCGTTTGAATACGTCCATCAACCCCAACCATACTACCTTTGCCCATGTAGCTAGCTAGGTTTTCCGCTTGTTTCCGCCAAATAACACAATTAATGAAATCCGCTTCACGCTCACCTTGTTGGTTCGAGAATGGGCGGTTAACAGCTAATGTGAAATTGGCAACAGCAACACCGTTCGCTGTATAACGTAACTCAGGGTCTTTCGTTAATCTACCGACTAGAACTGTACGATTTAACACATCAAACACTCCTTATTGATCGTTGCGAATAGCCATGTGACGAATGATATCGTCTGAGAACTTCGCTTGACGATCGAATTCATCAATTGCAATCGGTTCACTTGCGAAATTAACAACGACATAATAACCATCACGGTAGTCTTTAATTTCGTAAGCTAAACGACGCATACCCATTTCATCTACATTTTCGATCTCCGCACCATTGTCAGTTAAGACTTTTTGGAAGCGCTCAACAACACTTTGACGAGCTTCTTCTTCTACGTCTGGGCGGATGATGTACATGATTTCGTATTTATTCATCCGTTTTCACCTCCTCTTGGACTTAGCGGCCCTGTTTATAGGGCAAGGAGTAATTTTTTTGTCTTAATTACTCACATCATAAGATTATAACAAAAACCTAACGCCCTGACAACCATTTATTGACCCTGTTATACGTTAAATCTGAAATGAATGACATCGCCGTCTTTCACGATGTATTCTTTTCCTTCTAAACGAACATTACCTTGTTCTTTCGCAACACTCATAGAACCTGCTGACATCAAATCATCATACGAGACGGTTTCGGCACGAATAAATCCACGTTCAAAATCTGAGTGGATCACGCCTGCTGCTTGTGGTGCTGTCATGCCTTGCTTAAATGTCCACGCACGCACTTCTTTCTCACCCGCTGTAAAGAACGTCGCTAGGCCAAGCATATCGTAAGACGCTTTAATCAATTGATCTAATCCTGCTTCTGCTATCCCTAACTCATCAAGAAATTCTGCCTTTTCTTCTCCTTCTAATTCAGCAATTTCTGATTCGACTTTAGCGCATACCACGATGACGCCAGCCCCTTCATTCTCAGCATATTCCTTCACTTGCTGAACCTTTTCGTTTTGGTCAACTTCTAATAATTCATCTTCACCCACGTTCGCCACGTAAAGAATCGGCTTAATCGTTAATAAATGAAGCGATTTTACATACTTCATTTGTTCTTTCGTAAATTCAATCGCGCGAGCTGGCTGTTCTGCTTCAAAAGCGTTTTTCAGTTTTTCTAACACTTCAAACTCATACTGCGCGTCTTTATCTTTTTGTTTCATCAGTTTCTCAACTTTTGGATAACGTTTCATGACCGTTTCCAAATCCGCTAAAATTAACTCTAAATTAATCGTTTCAATATCACTGATAGGATCGACGCGACCCGATACGTGCGTGATATCATCATCCGCGAAACAACGGACTACGTGGCAAATCGCATCCACTTGGCGAATATGTGAAAGGAATTGGTTCCCTAAACCTTCACCTTTACTCGCCCCTTCCACAATACCGGCAATATCCGTGAATTCAAAAGCCGTTGGAATGGTTTTTTGTGGCTGTACTTGTTCTGATAAATTATATAAACGTTCATCCGGCACTTCGACAATACCGACGTTTGGATCGATCGTCGCAAATGGATAGTTCGCTGATACGGCGCCCGCTTGCGTAATCGCATTAAATAGCGTTGATTTCCCGACGTTTGGTAAACCAACGATTCCTGCTGTTAATGACATGTAACTTACACTCCTTCAAATTCCGTTCCCAAATTCAAGATTAGTCATACCAATTATAGAGACAAATTTCGAAAAAAACAAGCTGTAGGAAAATCAAAAAAACAAAGGCGAAACCACCTTTGTTTACAAAAAATAAAGATTTAATTATCTTATTGTGACTATTCATTAAAATGTTTCACGTGAAACATCGTCATTTAGTCATGATTTTTTATCACTTTTTTGACGCTTTTGTTGAATTTTTTGCGAGGGATCATGACACTATGTTCGCACCCCTGACATTTAATTCGAATATCCATGCCCATACGTATAATTTGCCATTCGTTCGAGCCACACGGATGTTCTTTTTTCATTTCAACATAATCATATAATTCGTAGTCTAATGAATTCATCATTACCCCTCCTATTCATGATTAGTTTATCACGTTTTAAATTGATTTGCTCGTTTTGTTAACGGAAACAACAACAACATCGCTAAAACGTATAAATTAATAACGCCATAAAGTGGATATAAATAACTGATTAAATCCGAAAAACCGACTAATGTAAATGGTAGAGCTAATACGATTAACGCTAAGCCTAGCTTCCCTTCCGTTAATGGAAAATACGACTGAATCCGAGCGATTAATCCAAACAAACTCGTCAACGCCGTTGTATAAATAGCAAAAATCAATAACCCTGCCATTCCAAAAAAGATTTCAATTCGATAACCGTACAAAATCGCAAATAGCGGCACATCATAAAAATACAACTGATCAGCGACTTGAACAAGGCTCATATTATATAAATACGAAATAACGCCTAAAATAAGGCCGCTACCAATGCTAGCAACATATATTTCTTGAGGTTGTTTAATATTTTTCCCGACGGCTCCTAATACCGCTATTAAGGGTAACACATTGAGTGATGTGAATGGAATAGAAGCCATCCAATTCCCTTGTCCACCCATGTCATATCCCCATAGTGGAATGTGTTCTCGCCAAACAAACAATATTAGCACTAGACTTAACGCAACGACCATCAACGGCAGTAATAACCGGTTCACTGATAAAATACCATCCATCCCTTTAGGAACAACAATTAGCAATCCTATAACCATCAGAGCAATCCCAATTACAGGTGGCCATTCAAATACAGCGACCGTCGCCCCGCTGCCGGAAATCATAACAAAAATCGTCGAAAATAAATACAATAAAATGCTCCAATCGTACAGTTTGGCCCAATTGTCGCCTAACAACCGACGAAGCAACGGCATGTAATCGTCACTTTTCAATTCATAACTTAATGATAAAATCACATGACAACTAATCGTAAACAAGATCGCAAACAAAATGATGGCAAAACTACTATCATGTCCAAAAAACTCCCATATCTCTCGCCCTGATGCATACCCTGCCCCGATCATGGTTGCGACAATCAACCCAATCCATTTAAACCCTTTCATCATAGCCGTCCTCCAACTCTCCTACGTATAAAGGCATGAGCTTATCCATATACTATTTATAACTATGCGTAAGGAGTGACGCCTATGTCAGAATCTCATGGTGAGCCTGAACGATTAATCGCCGTTCATTATGACGAGACATTAGCATGTAAGAAACTCGTTGATGTCATTTTGCATCACCTCCCGCAACAACGGGTTATTGTTATACTGTGTATAGGAACGGATCGATCGACTGGTGATAGTTTTGGGCCACTGACAGGAAGTTTATTAAGCCAACGTCAACATGATCAACTACATATTCACGGAACGTTAGAACACCCTGTCCACGCGAAAAATTTAGAAGCAACCATCCATGATATACATGAACAATACGATCACCCATTTATTATGGCGATTGATGCTGCTCTCGGTTCCTATCAGTCACAACATATGATCACGATTCATAAAGGGGAATTACAACCTGGTGCTGCGACAAAACAAGCCATACCTGCTGTTGGCGATTTATCAATTAAAGGCATTGTGAATATAAGTGGATTCGTATCGTTAGCTGTTCTACAATCGACGCGATTGCATAATGTGATGACCTTAGCTAAAACACTAACGCAAGCTCTTTCGATTGTGAATTTAAAATTAAGACAACAATCCGCACATCAGACAAAAACATCAGCTCTGTGATCGCGATCAGAGCTGATGTCTCATTAGAACAAACCTTGTAATTGTACATAAATATATAATATAATGCCTACGGTAATTAAACTCGGTAGCAAGTTAGCCACCCGGATATTAGTGATTTTAATTAAATTTAAGCCAATAGCTACAATCAGTAGCCCACCTGTCGATGTCATATCTTCAATAAACAAATCTAAAAAGGACTCTGAAATAAATCGATCGATTTGCGTTGCGAATAGGGCTATCCCACCTTCGTATAGTAGGACTGGTATGGCCGAAAAAATAACGCCGATACCAAGCGTCGTCGTTAATACGAGCGCGACAAACCCGTCAATTAATGCCTTCGTAAACAACACTTCATGGTCACCGCGCAATCCACTATCTAATGCGCCAACAACAGCTAATGCACCAATCACAAAAATGAGCGATGCAGTCACGAACCCTTCTGCAATTCGCGAATCTGATTGAGAACTTCCTTTCATTTTTGCTTCGATATAGGCACCTAATCGGTTCAATTTTTCGTCTAAATCGAATAACTCCCCAATAATAGCACCTGTCAGTAAACTTAATAATATAACAACCATTCGATCAGACGTCATACTCATCGATAACCCGATTAAAATGACGGTTAGCCCAATCCCGCTCATCACCGTCTCTTTAAATCGCTCTGGAATACGACTAAAAAAGAGGCCAATTAATGTTCCGAGAATAATTCCCGCCCCATTCACAAGCGGCCCTAACAATTCCATATGTAACACCACACTTCATTCGAAAATCAATGTTTCACGTGAAACATTATCAACTACTCTATCTAAAAGTGAAAAAAGAGTCTATCCCAAAGTTAGGATAGACTGCCTATTATGCATCAGTTAGTAACTCAATAATACGATCTAAATCATCTCGATCAAAGTATTCGATTTCAATTTTACCTTTTCGTTTACCTTGTTGGATGCTGACACCTGTGCCTAATCGTTCTTGAAGTTCATTTTCTTTAGAAGTAAGGAATACATCTTTTTTCGTCTTTGTTTTACGTTTCGGCTTTTCGTTCATTTTCGTAATCAGTTGCTCGGTTTGACGCACATTCAAGCCTTCTTTACGAATCTTTTCCGTCACCAGTAAAAGCTGTTCTTCATCTTTAATCGATAACAATGCACGAGCATGCCCCATTGATAGCTCTTTACTATTGACTAAAGCCCGAACGCGCTCAGGTAACGATAATAAACGAACCATATTCGCAATATGCGGACGACTTTTACCTAAACGTTTCGCTAAATCGTCTTGTTTGATATTTAAATCATTAATTAAACGATCGAACGCTTCCGCTTCTTCAATCGGGCTTAAATCTTCACGTTGCAAGTTTTCAAGCAACGCGAGTTCCATCATTTGTTCATCCGTTAATTCACGAACGACAGCTGGTATCGTCGTTAAACCAGCTTCTTTTGATGCACGAAAACGCCGTTCACCGACAACAATTTCATAACCTTTAATCGATTGTCGTACGATAATCGGCTGCAACACACCATGTTCTAATATCGAGTCTTTTAATTCTTCGATCGATTCCGTATCAAATACTTTACGTGGTTGATACGGGTTTGGGCGACATTGACTCATTTCGACTTCTTGAACCGATTCTTCATGATAATCCACATCTTGAAAGATCGAATTCAATCCTTTACCCAACCCTTTGGCCATTGGCAATCACTTCCTTCGCTAATTCGTGATACACTTCAGCACCTTTTGATTTCGAATCGTATTGTATAATCGGTTCGCCATGACTTGGTGCTTCACCTAGCCGCACATTTCTCGGAATGACAGCATTGAACACTTTATCTTGGAAATATTTCTTCACTTCTTCAATGACTTGAATTCCTAAGTTCGTACGAGCATCTAACATCGTTAAAAGAACGCCTTCAATTTGTAATTGCTGGTTTAAACGACGCTGCACTAATCGAACCGTGTTCAATAATTGGCTTAACCCCTCTAATGCGTAATACTCGCATTGAACAGGGATAATGACACCGTCAGCGGCAGTTAACGCATTCAATGTTAATAATCCGAGAGACGGTGGACAATCGATTACGATATAATCATAGTCGTTACGAATATCTTCTAATGCTTTTCTTAACCGTAATTCACGAGAAATAGTTGGAACGAGTTCGATTTCTGACCCCGCTAACTGAATCGTTGCTGGAATCGCGTCCAAATTCGGTACCTTAGATGGGACGCAAACCGAATATGCATCTTCTTCTTCTATTAAAATATCATAAATACACGATTCCATATCACCTTTGTTGATCCCGACGCCACTCGTTGCATTTCCTTGTGGGTCAATATCAACGAGCAATACTTTATGATCTAAATTCGCTAAGCAAGCACTTAAATTCACTGCTGATGTTGTTTTTCCGACGCCACCTTTTTGGTTAGCGATGGCGATTACTTTGCCCATAATGTCACCTGCCTGTATCTTACATTCTATTATCATGTGTCTATCACACGTTAAGGTTTCTAACGTATTAGTTTTATCCTTTACTAAAAGAGAGTTTCCTTAATGTGAAGGCTTTGTTAAAGTCCGTTGTTGATATTGTGATCCGCTGCCGGTGGACGCTTTCCGCGGGCACGGCTCGAGCCTCCTAGGCCCAAAAACGTGGCCTGCGGGGTCTCGAGACTCGTGCTGTTCCCGCAGGAGTCGCCACCTTCGCTTCTCACAATTCAACAACTCAGTGCTATATCATTTAAAATCAACATTAGACTTTAACAGAGCTAAAGTGAAAAAAGTCCCATCTTTATTATGAAAGATGGGAAAAAGATTATTATCGCTTCGGAAGTTTGATCGTAATTTGATAATAATCGTCTGCCTCTTCTTCTTCTGTTTCAACATCCATCCCAGTATCTTGTACCATATTAAGCGATTGACGAATCGTATTCAACGCAATTCGGATGTCCTTATTGACCCCTTGCACTTTCGGTTTAGGCTTTTTCTGCTCTTCCTTCGTACCGTCCTCAGGATTCAACAACGCCTCGACCCGTTCTTCGGCTTGTTTGACACTGAGTTGCTCTTCAATAATAGCCGTCAACGCTTCTTCTTGTAAGGATTCATCTTTTAATCCAATTAAAGCGCGCGCATGACGTTCGGTAATTTGTTTATTGAGTAACGCTTGCTGTACCACACTTGGCAATTTTAATAACCGTAACTTATTGGCAATAGTGGATTGGCTTTTACCTAACCGTTGGGCCAACGCTTCTTGAGTTAATCCGTGAGAGTTTAACAATTGATCGTAAGCAATCGCTTCTTCAATAACTGTTAATTCCTCACGTTGCAAGTTTTCAATTAAAGCAACAGATGCCGTTTCCGTATCTGTCATGTTTTTAATAATAGCCGGAACCGTTTCCCATTCTAACGTTGAAACCGCACGCCACCGTCGTTCACCAGCAATCAACTCATACGTTTCACCATCATCTGATTGACGAACAACAATCGGTTGAATCATGCCATGTGTATGAATCGTTTGGGCCAATTCAGCAATCTTTTCTTCATCAAAAATCGTTCTCGGTTGATATTGGTTTGGCTGAATACGTTGAACCTCAACTTCAACAACTTCATTCGTTTGAAGATTCGTTTGTGATTCGTCTTTCGAATCGCCTTTGCCAAACAATCTACTTAGCGAACTCATTCAGTTGGCACCTACCTTCTACAACTCTCTATAGCTATGTAAAAAATGAAATGTTTCACGTGAAACATTTCATTTCTAACTTAACAAACTTAATCTATTAAACCGTACTAAACCTTGTCACTCTATTTCTATAATACCATAGAACGAAGTGAAATATAAAGAAAAACTTAGAGGCAAACAATCGTCATCATCTGGCAAAATCCGCGTGATAACTACGATTCTATCGGGTCTTTGTTCGGCGTCCCCGGTTTTCTAGGGTATTTTTTGGGTGTTTGACGTTTTTTCGCAATTTGAACGATGTGGCGTTCGCTCTGTTCAATCGGCAATTTGAATTGATCCGTTCGCATGAATTCACCGCCAAGTGCTTTCGTTGCCATCTCACCCATTTTCAACTCTTCTTCAATATCCGCGCCTTTCATCATCATGAACAAGCCACCTGGTTTAACGAGTGGTAAACATAATTCACTTAACACGGATGTTCGAGCCACAGCACGGGCCATCACAACATCGAATGTCTCGCGGAACTTTGCATTTTTACCAAACGATTCCGCCCGGTCGTGATAAAAAGCGACACCTGTTAAATTTAATTGGTCAGCTAAATGATTTAAAAATGTAATCCGCTTCTTTAGTGAATCAACGATCGTAACCTTTAAATGCGGAAAAACAATTTTAAGCGGGATGGATGGAAACCCCGCTCCCGCTCCAACATCACAAACCGACAACGATTCAGAACTGAAATCCGTATAAAACGCAGCCGAAATCGAATCGTAAAAATGCTTGAGATACACGTCTTCTTTTTCTGTGATCCCAGTTAAGTTCATCTTTTCGTTCCATTCGACTAACGTTTGGTAATACGTTTCAAATTGTTGAATTTGTGTGTCGTTTAACGCAATGCCTTGGTCATTTAACGCTTGAAAAAATTGCTCTTCGTTCATAAGCACCCTCTATTCGTTCGCAGCAGCTTTTGCATGCCTTCCTTGTTCTAAATATACGAGCAGAATCGATACGTCAGCTGGGTTCACACCAGAAACTCGTGACGCTTGACCAACAGATAATGGACGCACACGTTTCAAGCGTTCGCGCGCTTCAGTTGCCAAGTTATCGACATCATCATAATCGATATCTTCTGGAATCTTCTTGTTTTCCATTTTACGCATTTTATCTACTTGTTGGTTTGATTTCTTAATATAACCTTCATACTTCACTTGAATCTCGACTTGTTCTTCGACATCAGCTGGTAAATCATAATCGCGCGGCGCTAACTCAACGATGGTGTTGTACGTCATTTCTGGACGACGCAGTAAATCGACAGCTAACACGCCATCTTTTAGCGGTGATCCACCTTTAGCTTCTATCGTTTGCTGCACGTCATCCGTTGGTTTCAAACGAATGTCTGATAGCCGTTTGATTTCCGCTTCAATCATTTCTTTCTTCTTATTAAATCGTTCATATCGTTCTTCTGGGATCAGTTCCATATCATGTCCGATATCTGTTAGACGCAAATCAGCATTATCATGACGTAATAATAAACGATATTCCGCACGTGATGTTAACAGACGATACGGTTCATCCGTTCCTTTCGTCACAAGATCATCAATCATCACACCGATATAAGCTTGTGAGCGATCGAATATGAGCGTCTCTTTGTTTAAGGCTTTCGCTGCCGCATTAATACCAGCCATCAACCCTTGGCCAGCCGCTTCTTCATAACCGCTTGTGCCGTTAATTTGTCCAGCTGTAAACAAGCCCTCGATCTTCTTCGTTTCGAGTGTCGGCCACAATTGTGTTGGCACAACCGCATCATACTCGATAGCATAGCCAGCACGCATAATTTCAGCGTTTTCTAAACCTGGTACGGTTTCGAGCATTTCTTTTTGCACATATTCAGGTAATGACGTCGATAACCCTTGGACATAGACTTCATCCGTGTTACGTCCTTCTGGCTCTAAAAAGACTTGGTGACGTGGTTTGTCGTTAAAACGAACAATCTTATCTTCAATGGATGGGCAATATCTCGGCCCTGTCCCACGCTCAGCGCCCGAATACATCGCGGATTTTGCTAAGTTATCATCGATAATCTGATGCGTTACTTCACCTGTATACGTTAGCCAACATGGAATCTGGTCCATAATGTATTCCGTCGTTTCATACGAAAATGCCCGTGGCTCGTCGTCACCTGGTTGAATTTCGGTTTTTGAATAATCAATGCTGTGTGAATTAACACGCATTGGCGTTCCTGTTTTGAAACGAACGATGTCAAAACCTAAATCATCGAGTTGTTCAGATAATGAAATCGTTGGGCGTTGGTTGTTCGGTCCACTTTCGTACTCGATGTCACCGATGAGCACTTTACCACGCATAAACGTTCCTGTGGTCACGATCACTTGATCAGCATAATAGCACGCTTTCGTCTCGGTTTTGACCCCTTTAACCGCCCCATCTTCAATTAACAGTTCCTCTACCATACCTTGACGTAAGGTTAAGTTTTCTTGATTTTCGATGACGCGTTTCATTTCTTGTTGATATAACACTTTATCAGCTTGCGCACGTAAAGCGCGAACAGCCGGGCCTTTACTCGTATTTAAAAGGCGCATTTGGATATGGGTTTTATCAATAGTTTTCCCCATTTGACCGCCCATTGCGTCGATTTCACGAACGACGACGCCTTTAGCGGGACCGCCAACGGATGGGTTGCACGGCATAAAAGCAATTAAGTCAAGGTTTAACGTGAGCATTAACGTTTTCGCTCCGCGTTTAGCCGCTGCTAAACCTGCTTCGACACCTGCATGACCCGCGCCGATGACGATGACATCATAACGTCCTGCATCATACATGACGATTACCTCCTTCTATTATTTTCCTAAACAGAACTGCGAGAATAACTGATCAATCAATGAATCACTAACGTCTTCACCGATAATCTCACCGAGTAATTCCCACGTTCTCGTAATATCTATTTGAACAAGATCTAATGGCATATCCATCTCTAACGATTCTAATGCATCATTCAACGCGTCTTGTGCTTGCTCGAGCAGTTGAATATGGCGCACATTCGATACGTAGGTTAAATCGCCTTGGTCGACTTCACCGTCGAAAAACGTATCGGCTATCGCTTGTTCGAGTTCGTCAATGCCTTGTTCTTCAATTAAGGATGTTGTAATAACAGGCGCTCCTTGAGCCACCTCATTTACATCATCCATATTAATTTGTTGTTCTAGATCGGTCTTATTCACGATGACGATGACATCTAAATCACGCGCTGCTTCGAATAGCGCACGGTCTTCTTCTGTTAACGGTTCATTTCCATTTAAGACGAGTAAAATAAGATCCGCATCTTGAAGTGCCTGTCGTGACCGTTCGACGCCGATTTTTTCGACGATATCTTCTGTTTCGCGAATACCAGCTGTATCAATCAGTCGTAACGGAACCCCACGCACATTCACATATTCTTCGATGACATCACGTGTCGTCCCTGGAATTTCTGTCACAATCGCCTTATCATCATGCGCTAAAATATTCATCAATGATGATTTGCCGACATTCGGCTTACCGATAATCGCTGTGCCGATACCTTCGCGCAAAATTTTACCTTGTTTTGCGGTCCGGAGTAGCGATTGCACTTCGCCTTTAACGTATTGCGCGCGCTGTTTTAATAGCTCATTCGTCATCTCTTCGACATCGTCGTATTCCGGGTAATCGATATTCACTTCGACATGTGCCACTGTTTCGATCAGTTGCTGTCTGAGGTCACGAATTAATTGCGATAGTCGACCGTCCATTTGTTTTAAAGCGAGTGACATTGCTCGGTCCGTTTTTGAACGAATGAGATCCATCACCGCTTCAGCCTGTGATAAGTCAATGCGTCCGTTTAAAAAGGCGCGTTTTGTGAATTCACCTGGTTCCGCTAATCGTGCGCCATGTCGTAAGACAAGCTGCAACACTCGATTCACAGAGACCATACCGCCGTGACAATTAATTTCGACGATATCTTCACGGGTGAAGGTTTTCGGTGCCTTCATAACGGAAACCATGACTTCTTCGACTTTATCGGCTGTTTCTGGCTCAACGAGTGTACCATAATGAATCGTATGGCTCGTAACGTCGGTTAAATTTTTATGTGAAAAAACATGATTCGCAATCTCTAATGCTTCATCACCGCTTAAACGAACAATCGCAATCGCCCCTTCGCCAAGCGGTGTGGAGATCGCTGCAATCGTATCTTGTTCCATGACCTTCACCCCTTTCGCATCAATTTCCTAACTTAAAACAATAACACAAATCAAGTCAAAAGAAAAGAATTATACTAACTGGTCAAAATTGGATTCCCGTCGTCTCGTAAGGCTCTCTTGACTCACTTTTATCCGTTCTTGATTCAAACACAAACAAGCTTGCACCACATAAGAAACAGCTTGACTCAAACTCGGCATCCCTTGAATCAATCAAGCGTTATCTTGCGTCAAACCCAAAAAAGTAGCTAACCCCAGTAATGAGGTTAGCTACTTTTTACTAATCCGCTTATGAATGCGGGCGAATCACGACTCTTCGATTAGGATCTTGTCCGTCTGAGTAAGTTGAAACACCGCTGTGGTCATGAAGAGCTGTGTGAATGACTTTCCGTTCATACGAAGGCATTGGCTCGATGAAAACATCTTCCTTCGTCCGCAATGCTTTCTTCGCTAAGTTTTGTGCTAATTGTTCTAATGTCTCATGACGTCTAGCACGGTAACCTTCAGCATCGACAACGACTGTGTAATGTACACCGTGATGCTGATTAACGACTAAACTCGTTAAATATTGTAACGCATTTAACGTTTGGCCACGCTTACCGATCAGTTGTCCCATGTCATCTCCGACTAGCTCGTACGTAATATTATCGTCATCTTGATGAACGAGAACATCTGTGTTCGCAACACCCATTTGATCGATCATTTGTTTTAAATACGTTTGACCGTCTGAGATTAAATCTTGTTTCTCTTGAACTTTCACATACGCGCTCTTAGCGCCGAAAACACCGAGTATTCCTTTTTTACCTTCCTCAATCACATCAACTGTCACTTGATCTTCGGTTAACCCTAATTGATCAAGTGCATGTTGCTTTGCCTCTTCTACTGTTTGACCACTCGCCGTTATTTCTCTCACTTTTTCGATCCTCCATTATTTTTTTCGAATTCACGCATCATTGGTTTACGAATTAATAATGTTTGAGCAATCATAAAGAAGTTACCTACAACCCAGTACAGTGCTAATGCTGATGGGAAGAAGAATGCGAATACACCAATCATAACTGGTAAAACATACAGCATGACTTTCATCTGCGGATTATCGCCAGCTGATGAGCCTGACATCATAATCTTCTGCTGCGCAAATGTTGTTGCGGATGTAATAATCGCTAATATCGGGCTCGGATCACCTAATTGGAACCACAAGAAGCCATAATTACTAATTGCTTCTGTTCTAGAGATCGCATGATAGAATGCGATTAAGATCGGCATCTGTGCAAAGATCGGTAAACAACCTGCTAATGGGTTTACACCGTGACGTTGGAATAACGACATCGTTTCCTGCTGTAATTTTTGCTGTGTTTCAGCATCTTTAGATGAATACTTTTCACGGATTTCTTGTAATTCAGGTTGTATCATCTGCATCGCTTGTGTTGATTTCAATTGCTTAATGTTCAATGGTAAGATTAATGTTCTTAATAAAATC
The DNA here is from genome assembly GCF_040545925.1 of Alkalibacillus flavidus. Classification (NCBI taxonomy): domain Bacteria; kingdom Bacillati; phylum Bacillota; class Bacilli; order Caryophanales; family Bacillaceae; genus Alkalibacillus; species Alkalibacillus flavidus. The sequence goes on along the minus strand of NZ_JBEPMX010000009.1, from coordinate 85,937 downwards.
GTTACAATCACAATCGCTAAACCGAAGCCATGATTGAAAATATCTTCAGCAATATATGTGATGAGAAACGATAAAGGATAAACAAAGAAACTATTCCAAATTCCTTCGCTTTCTGATGTGATCGGTTCATCAATATTAAAACAACCCGATAGTAAGGTTGTCATGGCAATTAATACACCGATGAGTAATAATCTTTTACTCACTTTCATGTTCCTCCTATCTTTCTAAACAAAGAAAAGCTATTTTACTAAACGTATTTTAGCATTATTCCATAAGTGATACTACAATTTATTAGACTTTTTAGTGACGAATTTTTTTCGTTTTCTTTAAAACATGTTGTAAACTGCTTTTAATATCATGATAGCCCATCTCACGAGTCGGCATTCTGGCAATAATAATATAATCATAATCAGGTTTAATATAAGGTTCTAAATCAGTGAATGCCTGACGTAAATAACGTTTAATTTGGTTACGCGTTACTGCATTACCTATTTTCTTCCCTACTGAAAAACCGACACGGAAATGAGATTGTCCTTCTTTCTTTAATGAATAAATAACGAGTTGTCGATTGGCAAAGGACTCACCAGATTTGAAAATCGCCTGAAACTCTTCATTCTTTTTCACACGATAAGCTTTTTTCAAACATCATCATCCCAACTGTGGACACATCTCTATGATTTATATTGGTAGGTCGATCCGTGTACCAATGAATATCTGGTCATTTAAAAGAAAACTAGAAAAAAGACCACTGATCAATCTTCAGTGGTCTAGACAGAAAGTTCTTTTCTACCTTTGCGACGGCGACGCGCTAATGTTTTACGGCCGTTTTTCGTAGCCATACGTGCGCGAAAGCCATGCACTTTGTTGCGTTTACGTTTATTTGGTTGATAAGTGCGCTTCATATTCTACACCTCCTAGTGACAAACTTACACGTTCAATAAGCAGTCCAAATTAGTATATAAAATTATTCCCTTGAATGTCAATAGACAAACCAATAAACATTATAACGCATGTCTGAAGATAACTCAAATAAAGATTAAAACTCAATCTTTTCCTTACATGTTGTCGTAATATCGTAATGTTTACCTTTCATTTATCTCTCTGATCCATTTTCTTCACATCCTTCAAGCAGCTTTTACATTTGCTAAACACACCTTTTATTTTCTGTCTCATTTTTGTATAACTTCAGCTTCAATTGCCACATCCATTTATCCACACCCTATGTTTAATTCTTATTATGGAATACTTAACTATCCACACCACAAAACAGATTCCACCCACACCATTCACGGTTGTGGATAAGAATTGTAAAGGTTTTTGTTGTTAATGTGGATAAGTTGCTAAATCCATTGCAACTAGTGGTGTAATTTGATATGATGATAGTGTTTTTCTCGTGGATAACTCATTAACCAAACACACGTTTTCCACAGACTGTGGATACGTTGTGTATAACTATACACATACTGTTTTTAATGTTATGCACAATAATGTGGATGTTGTCGATAAATGTTATAATAACCGATATACATCGTATTAAATCATCCACATTCTTTTTTTCATCATTAGCATCACAGAAAGGATGTGTCATTGGTTGCAAAACATCGCTGATATCTGGAAAGAAACCCTTACAGAACTCGAAAAGCAAGTGAGCAAACCAAGTTTTGATACATGGCTACGATCAACGGAAGCGAAGTCAATTCAAGGTGATGTTATCTACATTACAGCACCTAATGAATTTGCACGTGACTGGTTAGATAATAGCTATGCTGACTTAATTTCAGAAACCGTTTATAGTATTACCGGTTCTCAACTAACACCGAAGTTCGTCATTCCTGAAACGAACGAATCCGAAGAAGATATCGAACCACCTAAGAAAAAAATGAACGAACCAAAATCCAATGAACAAGACTCAAAAACGATGCTCAATTCTAAATACACTTTTGATACATTTGTGATTGGATCAGGCAACCGTTTTGCCCATGCAGCATCGCTCGCCGTTGCAGAAGCACCCGCCAAAGCATATAATCCACTATTCATCTATGGTGGTGTTGGCTTAGGTAAAACGCATTTAATGCATGCGATCGGACATTATGTCATCGAACACAATCCCGATGCGAAAGTTGTTTATTTGTCATCTGAAAAATTCACGAACGAATTTATTAACTCGATACGTGATAATCGGACCATTGATTTTCGTAACAAATACCGTAATGTGGACGTGCTTTTAATTGATGATATTCAGTTTTTAGCTGGAAAAGAACAAACGCAAGAGGAATTTTTCCATACATTTAATTCGTTACATGAAGACAATAAACAAATCGTCATTTCCAGTGATCGTCCGCCAAAAGAAATTCCGACATTAGAGGATCGCTTACGCTCACGATTTGAGTGGGGATTAATTACAGATATTACGCCGCCTGATTTGGAAACGCGTATTGCTATATTACGCAAAAAAGCAAAAGCTGACGGGCTTGATATTCCAAATGAAGTGATGCTTTATATCGCGAATCAAATCGATACGAATATACGTGAGCTAGAAGGTGCCTTAATACGCGTTGTAGCGTACTCGTCTTTGGTTAATGAAGACATTAATGCGTCGCTTGCAGCTGATGCGTTAAAAGATATCGTCCCGCATTCCAAACCGAAAGAAATTACGATCAAAGGCATTCAAGAAATCATCGCCAATCGTTTTAACATCCATCTCGAAGATTTTGCAGCGAAAAAACGGACGAAATCAGTCGCATTCCCGCGTCAAATCGCAATGTATCTTACACGCGAGCTAACGGACTTTTCATTACCAAAAATTGGCGAAGAATTCGGTGGACGCGATCATACAACCGTCATTCACGCACACGAAAAAATCTCCAAAATGATGGCCGATGATATTCAATTACAACGAGAAATTGATGATTTAACCGAACAAATTAAATCGCATTAATAAAAATCAATTGTGAACATTGTGGATAGAGGTAACAACCTTAAGAACAAGATATACACATGTGGATAACTGAACGTATCATGACTTTTCGACAGTTTTCCACAAATCCACATGCCCTACTAGTATTATGACGAATTTTATTTAAACAAAATAAATAATAGACATGTAATTATGAGGAGGCGCTTATGAAAATCGTCATTAACCGCGACCAATTAATGAACAGCATTCAAGACGTCATGAAAGCTATTTCGTCTAAACCAACGATCCAAGTCTTATCAGGAATGAAAATCGAAGCCACAAATGAAGAAGTAAAATTAACAGGAAGCGATTCAGATATCACAATCGAATCCATTATTCCAAAAGAAGAAGACGGGATTGTTCACATTCATGATGTAACCCCAGGAAAAATCGTCGTTCAAGCTAAATTCTTACCAGACATTATTAAAAAACTACCAGACGATACCGTCGAAATTGAATCAGATGATGATCTCAATATTTTAATTCGATCTGGGCAAGCGGAATTTAAATTAAATGGCCAAGACCCTGAAGAATATCCACAATTACCGTTGCTTGAAACAGAAAATAGTTTTCATATTCAAATTGACTTACTGAAAACATTAATTCGCCAAACGAATTTTGCTGTCTCAACATCAGAAACGCGTCCCGTCTTAACAGGGGTTCATTTTAAACTTGAAAATAATCAACTTGAATTAGTCGCAACTGATAGTCACCGTTTAGCATCACGCCAAATTGCGATGGATGAAGATACTAGTCAAATCGAGTTTAAAAACATCGTCATTCCAGGTAAAAGTTTAGGGGAACTCAATAAAATTCTAGATGAATCACAAGAATCGATTCAGATTAGTGTCTCTGATAACCAAATTTTATTTAGAACAAAACATTTATTCTTCTTATCGCGTTTACTCGATGGAAATTATCCAGAAACATCGCGTTTAATTCCTGATCAAAGCAAAACAGAAGTCCAAGTTAATGCGAAAGACTTAATGCAAACGATCGATCGCGCTAGTTTATTAGCGAAAGATAACCGCAATAATATCGTAAAACTGATGACGCAAGATCAACATAAAATCGAAATTTCAAGTAACTCACCTGAAATCGGAACAGCGGAAGAAGTGTTACAAACGAATTCTATTTCAGGTGAAGATTTGAAAATTTCGTTTAATGCGAAATATATGATCGATGCATTAAGAGCGATCGACGCTGACGAAGTCAAAATCAGTTTCACAGGGGCGATGAGACCGTTTATTATCGAACCGATTGATGATGCTGAACACATTCTCCAACTCATTACACCAGTAAGAACATATTAATTAAATCCACCTATTTGACTGAGCTAATAGAGAACTTTGAACTCTACGGCTCAGTTTTCTTTTCTTATCGGCAAATTTTTAGTAAAATATATAGTTAGGGAAATTCTACGAGGTATAAAAAAAGTTAGGGTGACGATATGGCTGAACCAATAGCAATCGAAACGGATGAAATAACATTAGGTCAGTTTATTAAGCTGGCGAATATCGTGGAATCTGGCGGTATGGTGAAACTGTTTTTACAAGACTTTGCTGTTTACGTTAACGGTGAACAAGATCAGCGTCGCGGCCGTAAGTTGCGAGTTAATGATGAAGTAGAAATTGAAGACGTCGGCACATTCGTTGTGACGAAAGAAGAATAACGACCTAGGAGTCTCATGATGCATATTGAAAATATCACAGTTGAACATTATCGTAATTACGATTCATTATCTTTACAGTTTGACCGGCAAATCAATGTCATTATTGGTGAAAATGCGCAAGGTAAAACGAACTTGATGGAAGCGATCTATGTGTTAGCGTTTACGAAATCACATCGCACATCAAAAGATAAAGAATTAGTAAAATGGGACTCAGAATATGGTAAAATAAAAGGTAGTATCTTTAAACGAAATCGAACCTTCCCGCTTGAAGTTATTTTTTCTGCAAAGGGTAAAAAGGCCAAATTCAATCATATCGAACAGAAACGGTTGAGTGATTACATTGGCTCTTTAAACGTCGTCATGTTTGCCCCAGAAGATTTGAACTTAGTGAAAGGAAGTCCACAAGAACGGCGCAAATTTATTGATATGGAGCTCGGTCAAATTCAACCGGTTTATATTTATCATCTCGGACAATATCAAAAGATCTTAAAACAGCGAAATGCCTTATTAAAAGATTTACAACGCCAAAAACAACACGACAGAACGATGTTACACATATTAACCGAGCAACTCATAGAACATGGCAGCATTGTATTAGAGAGACGTCTTCGATTTTTACACAAATTACGAGACTGGGCCGTTCCGATCCATCACGGCATCAGTAGAGGATTAGAGCAGTTAGCTATTGCGTATGAGCCATCAGTTGATGTATCAGAGGATACGGATTTGGAAACGATAATAGAAACATATAAAACACATTATGAAACGATGGAAGACCGTGAAGTAGAGCGTGGCACAACACTAGTAGGCCCACACCGAGACGATTTAACGTTTTATGTAAATGATCGTAATGTTCAAACTTATGGCTCCCAAGGCCAGCAACGAACGACAGCGTTGTCTTTAAAATTAGCTGAAATTGAGTTAATCGATCAAGAAGTTGGGGAGTACCCTATTTTATTACTCGACGATGTATTAAGTGAATTGGACGACCACAGACAGTCGCATTTGCTTAATACGATTCAAGGTAAAGTCCAAACGTTTGTGACGACAACGAGTGTTGATGGTATTCATCATGAGACGCTCGAACAAGCGAAACTATTTAATATTCACAACGGGCAGTTGGCATGAGAAAGGTGAGGTTTTAGGTTGTTTATCCATATTGGTGATGAACACGTTGTTCGTTCGGAGGATGTCGTTTCGATGATTGATTATAACTTGTATCATTCATCGTCAATCATTGAAGAAATGATTGATAAACAACGAGAAAATGGCAATTTAACAGAAGTGGTCTATGAAGAGCCGAAAGCGATCGTAGTGACAACGGATCATATTTATTTCAGCTCGTTATCGGTTGCAACGTTAAATAAACGTTCGCAGCTGTCACACATGTTAGACGGAATTGACGATGTGGCAGATGAAACACCGGATTTATAAAGTAGAACGATCATTATGAAAATGAAGGTGAGACAATGTCTATGGAAGATAATGCAATACAACAAGGCGATTATGGCGCGAGCCAAATTCAAGTTCTTGAAGGCTTAGAAGCGGTTCGAAAACGACCAGGGATGTATATCGGTTCAACGAGTGAACGCGGTTTACACCATCTCGTTTGGGAAGTCGTCGACAACAGTATTGACGAAGCATTAGCCGGTCACTGTGATACGATTGATATCCAAATCGGTCAAGATAATAGCATTACCGTGATTGACAACGGACGCGGTATCCCAGTTGATCAGCATAAAAAAGCGGGTAAACCAGCACTTGAAGTCATTATGACCGTGCTACACGCAGGCGGTAAATTTGATGGCGGTTCTTACAAAGTGTCAGGCGGCCTCCATGGTGTCGGTGCTTCGGTCGTGAACGCGCTATCAAGTGAGTGTGAAGTATACGTTCACCGTGATGGTCAAATTTATTATCAAAGCTATACTCGCGGTATTCCTGACGCCGAAGTCAGAGTCATTGGTGAAACGGATATTACAGGAACGAAAACGCGTTTCAAACCTGACCCGACTATTTTTAGCGAGACACAAGAATATTCGTATGAACAATTATTATACCGTACCCGTGAATTAGCTTACTTAAACAAAAAGCTACAGATCTCGTTAGAAGATTTGCGCGAAGATGATCCGAAACGGGAAGAATTTTATTTCGAAGGCGGTATTTCGGAGTATGTTGAGCATTTAAATCATACACGCCAAGCGTTACACGCACCGATTTACGGTGAAAATGACATGGACGATATTACCGTTGAGTTCGCGTTGCAATATAACGACGGATTTGCGAGTAACTTATATTCGTTTGCGAACAACATTCAGACGACTGAAGGTGGTACGCACGAATCTGGCTTTAAGACCGCTTTAACACGTGTGATTAATGACTACGCACGACGCAATAATTTATATAAAGAAAACGACCCGAATTTAATCGGCGATGACGTCCGTGAAGGTATTACAGCGATTATTTCTGTGAAGCACCCTGACCCACAATTCGAAGGTCAAACGAAAACGAAGCTTGGTAACAGTGAAGTACGGACGATTACCGATCATATTTTTGCGGATAAATTTTCACAGTTTTTAGCTGAAAATCCGAAAGTCGCTAAACAAATCGTCGAAAAAGGGTTGATGGCATCACGTGCTCGTATCGCTGCGAAAAAAGCGCGTGAAGTGACGCGACGTAAAAGTGCATTAGAAGTATCGAGCTTACCAGGTAAATTAGCCGATTGTTCGTCAAAAGATGCTGATATTAGTGAATTATACATCGTTGAGGGTGACTCAGCAGGTGGATCAGCTAAACAAGGACGCGATCGCCATTATCAAGCGATATTACCATTGCGCGGTAAGATTATAAACGTTGAAAAAGCGCGTTTAGACAAAATTTTATCCAATAATGAAATTCGCTCGATGATTACAGCGCTCGGTACAGGCATTGGAGAAGAATTCGATCTATCTCAAGCGAGATACAAAAAAGTTGTGATTATGACAGATGCCGATGTGGATGGCGCGCATATTCGAACGTTATTATTAACGTTCTTCTATCGCTATATGCGTCCGTTAATCGAAAACGGCTACGTGTATATCGCTCAGCCACCATTGTATAAAATGACACAAGGTAAACAAGTGTACTATGCGTATAATGATGCGGAAATGGAACGAATTTATAGTGAATTGCCAGCGTCACCTAAAGTGTCCTATCAACGTTACAAAGGTTTAGGTGAAATGAATCCATCACAATTATGGGAAACGACGATGGACCCAGAGACACGGACGTTACTCCAAGTCAATTTAGAAGACGCGATGGATGCGGATGAGGTTTTCCAAGTCTTAATGGGTGACCACGTTGAGCCAAGACGCGACTTCATTCAACAAAACGCACAATACGTACAAAACTTAGATGTTTAATATGAGTCATGAACGTTATATAACGTTCATGTTCTTCTGTTAGGGAGGTAATTACTTTTGGATCAAGAACGTCCTCAAGTCCAAGAAATTAATTTAAGTCAAGAAATGCGAACCTCGTTTTTAGACTATGCGATGAGTGTCATTGTCTCACGTGCACTGCCAGATGTTCGTGACGGTTTAAAACCAGTACACCGTCGTATATTGTATGCGATGCACGATTTAGGCATGTATTCAGATAAAGCATACAAAAAATCAGCTCGTATCGTCGGCGAAGTGATCGGTAAATACCACCCTCACGGTGATTCCGCTGTATATGAAGCAATGGTTCGAATGGCGCAAGACTTTAACTTCCGTTATATGCTTGTTGATGGTCATGGTAACTTTGGTTCTGTTGATGGTGATTCAGCTGCTGCGATGCGTTATACAGAAGCTAGAATGTCCAAAATTTCAATGGAAATCTTGCGCGATATTAATAAAAATACAATTGATTACGATGATAACTATGACGGCACCGAAAAAGAACCCGTCGTCTTACCGGCTCGTTTTCCGAATTTACTCGTCAACGGTGCTTCAGGGATTGCCGTTGGTATGGCAACGAATATTCCGCCACACCAACTCGGTGAAGTCATCGATGGGGTATTAGCTTTAAGCGAGAATCCAGATATTTCGATTCAAGAATTGATGGATGGTTATATTCAAGGGCCTGATTTCCCAACAGGTGGCGAGATTTTAGGCCGGAGTGGGATCCGCCAAGCTTATGAAACAGGTAAAGGTTCGATTACCATTCGTTCAAAAGCGGATATTGAAGAAGATGCTAATGGAAAAGCGCGCATTATCGTCAACGAAATTCCGTTCCAAGTAAATAAGGCCCGTTTAATCGAAAAGATCGCCGAATTAGTTCGCGATAAGAAAATTGATGGGATTACAGATTTACGTGATGAATCAGACCGTGAAGGCTTACGTATTGTCATTGAAATTCGTCGCGATGCGAATCCGAATGTTGTTTTAAATAATTTATATAAACAAACAGCCTTACAGACGTCTTTCGGCATCAACATGTTAGCGCTCGTAGGCGGCCAGCCGAAAGTATTGAATTTAAAACAATCACTGAGCCATTACTTAGAGCATCAAAAAGAAATTATTACGCGCCGGACTCAATTTGAACTCGATAAAGCGGAAGCCCGTGCCCATATTTTAGAAGGGTTAAGAACGGCGCTCGATTACTTAGACGAAGTGATTACACTCATCCGCGAATCGCAAACGACCGATATTGCGCGTGATGAATTAATGTCACGTTTCGGCCTATCTGAAAAACAAGCTCAAGCCATTTTAGATATGCGCTTGCAACGTTTAACCGGCCTAGAGCGTGAAAAAATCGAAAATGAATATCAGGAATTAACGGAATTAATCGCTGAGTTAAAAGCGATTCTAGCAGACGAACAAAAAGTACTTGAAATCGTCCGCGAAGAATTACTCGAATTAAAAGAACGCTTCAATGATAAACGCCAAACGGACATCGTTGTCGGTGGTATGGATATGATTGAAGATGAAGACTTGATCCCAGAAGAAACAGTCGTCGTCAGTGTGACGCATAAAGGCTATGTCAAACGACTTCCAGCGACCACCTATAAAACACAACGTCGTGGCGGTCGTGGCATTCAAGGGATGAATACGAATGATGACGACTTTGTCGAACATTTACTGACGACATCGACGCACGATACGCTGTTATTCTTCACAAACAAAGGAAAAGTATACCGTACAAAAGGTTATGAAATTCCTGAGTTTAGCCGTACAGCTAAAGGTCTTCCATTAGTCAACGTGATCGAAATTGAACAAGACGAATGGGTCAATGCAGTGATTACGGTGAAAGAATTCGTTGATGACTGGTATCTATTCTTTACGACGAAAAAAGGCATTTCCAAACGGACAACGCTCGAACAATTTGCGAATATTCGTCGCGGCGGATTAAGAGCGATCAATTTACGAGATGATGATGAATTGATTTCCGTTCGCTTAACGAATGGTGACAAACAAATTATAATTGGTACAAAAGATGGACTTTTAATCCGATTTAACGAAGATGATGTTCGAGTGATGGGCCGTACAGCGACTGGTGTCAAAGGTGTCACATTACGAGAAGGCGATGAAGTCGTCTCGATGGATATGCTAGAAGCAGGCGCTGACGTCTTAACAGTGACATCGAAAGGGTACGGTAAACGGACGCCAGAAGACGAATATCGTATGCAAAATCGTGGCGGTAAAGGCATTTTAACGTGCAAATTAAACCCACGTAACGGCCATGTCGTTGCGGTTAAACCAATTACTGGTGACGAGGATCTCATGATTATGACAGTTGATGGTGTGTTGATTCGAATGCCATCTGAGTCGATTTCGACAATTGGTCGTAATACGCAAGGGGTCAAACTGATTCGTCTCGGTGAAGATGAAGAAGTTGCAACCGTTGCGCGCGTTGATAAAGAAGACATCGATGAGACAGAGAACGAAGAGGAAGTTGACGTAGAAGACTAAACGGACTCGACTGAGGATTAAATATTTTGATGAGGTGTTAGGTTATGAAAGTGCATCCACAACAATTGGTGCCAGGTTGTTTAATTACAAAAGATGTCATGGGGTTGACCATCACCCCATTGATTCCACGTAATACGGTTGTGGATCCTGTTCATATGCAAGTACTGGAGAAGTTCCGCATTAGTGAGGTTGAAGTCGCCAATAAGCTGGTTACGGGTGAGGATTTTGAAGTAGAAGAACAATCAGAAGATGAGCAGCAAAATACTCAAGAAATCCCGTTTTTCGAGCATTATGTAGATGCTGTGAAAGAAACGCGGTTAATGTTTGAAAATTGGGGTTCACGAGCGGCGCTTGATTTTAAAGGAATCCGTGAGTTAGTGTTACCACTCGTACAAAAAGCTGAGGATAAGCGTGATGTCGTCTTAAAATTACACCACTACAATGATCCGAAGACGTATATGTATTATCATATGGTTGCGATGGCAGTCATTTCAACTTACTTAGCGAAACGTCTCGGTTATGAAGAAAGTGAACGTAACAACATTGCCATGGCCGCTTATTTATCTGACTTAGGCATGCTTAAGTCGCAAAAAGATAAATATTTAAAAGATCGTTCACTTAAACATGAAGAATATGAGCAAATTCAGAAACATCCAATCGAGTCGTATCATATTTTAAATGATGAACCGTTCAGCCAAGATCTGAAAATGGCGGTGTTACAGCACCATGAGCGTTTAGATGGTTCTGGGTATCCGATGGGGGTTAAGTCGGATAAAGTGCATCGTTTCGCTCGTATTCTTGCTGTAGCCGATATGTTTCATGCGATGACGTCTGAACGGATGTATCGTCAGAAACAATCTCCATACAAGGTCATCGAAGAAATGCGGAAAGATCACATTAATAAGTTAGATATGAAAGTGTTAAACGAACTCGTTTGCTGTATTGTGAACTTTGGAAACGGGACGAAAGTGAAGTTGTCGAATAACGATTACGGGACGATTGTTTTTACAGATGAACGTTATCCGACACGCCCGTTGATTCTTTTAAACAAAAATAAAGACATTATTAATCTCGTCGATGAAAAAGATTTATACATCGATGAGATTTTATAGAGTCATTAGCTAGTGATTAGCTAGTGACTTTTGTTTTATAGCGAGTCATAAGGTTTAAGTCCATCTTCACATTTTTAATTTTCTTGATTTTGGCGATGTGGTGGCGCTGAAAATATTGTATAATAAGAACCGTCGAATACTGAGATTAATAGAATGAATAACATATGGGGGAACGAGAATGACACAAACAAAGAGATACTTAGTACGCCTCGCTGTCATACTAGTGTTTATGGTTAGTACACTGTTTATGGGCGTAACGACTGCACATGCTGAAGTTAACGTGGATGCTGAATCAGCGATTTTAGTCGATGCTGAAACAGGCGATATATTATTTGAGAAAAGTTCGGATGTCGCCCTTCCACCAGCTAGTATGACAAAAGTCATGACAGAATATTTAGTGTGGGAAGCGATCGAAAATGGCGAAATTAGCTGGGATACGACAACAGAAATAAGTGAGTATGCGTATTCTATTTCAGCTAATAATGCGTTTTCAGGTGTTGGATTACGATTAGATCATGAATATACAGTGAAAGAATTATATGATGCCATGGCAATTAACTCTGACAATGCGACGTCGATTGCATTAGCTGAATTAATTGCTGGTTCTGAAGGCGAATTTGTGAAAATGATGAATGAGAAAGCAGAGGAGATGGGCTTACAAGATGCTCAATTTGTGAACTCGACTGGGTTGAATAATAGTAGTCTTGGTGAGAATTATCCTGAAGGGACAAACCCTGATGATAATAACTTAATTTCAGCAAGGTCGATGGCGAAGCTCGCTTATCATTTGATTAAGGATTATCCTGAAGCATTAGAAGTATCAAGTGTGCCAACGCAGGAGTTCGAAGGCAATGAAATGTTAAACTGGAACTGGATGCTCCCAGGAATGCCAGGACATATTGCACAGTACACGTATGACGGTTTGGATGGTCTTAAAACGGGTCATACGGATTTAGCGGGATACACGTTTACTGGGACGGCGAAACGCGATGGTACGCGTTTAATTTCCGTTGTGATGCGAACGAATAGTGTGGAAGAGCGTTTTTCTGAAACGCAGAAACTATTAGATTACGGTTTTAGTCATTTTTCACGTGAAACATTGTTTGAAGCGGGGCATCAAATTGAAGATGAGTCGACGTTGCCTGTCGTAAAAGGTAAAGAAAACGAAGTCGAGATTGCTTCAAGTGAACCGATTGAGACAATCGTTCGTGAAGGTGAAGAAGATCTATATTCTGTTAGTTATAACATTAATGATGAGGTTTTAAATGATGATGGGGCGATTGAAGCGCTGGTTGAAGATGGTTTAGAAGTCGGTGAATTAGTGTTAACATATGACGGAGAGCTTGATTATGGTAATATTGTATCAGAAGAAGAAACGACATCTGTTCCAGTTGTGACATCAAATGGCGTTGAAAAATCAAATTGGTTCATGTTGATGCTACAAGCGATTGGCGATTTCTTCGTCGGTTTATTTAACAGTATTAAAGGGATTTTTGTTTAATAGATAAATTATCTAGGGGGAGTAAGGTATGTCAAAAGTCGGTACAGATCGTGTGAAACGAGGAATGGCAGAGATGCAAAAAGGTGGCGTCATTATGGACGTCATCAATGCTGAGCAGGCTAAAATTGCTGAAAACGCAGGGGCAGTCGCTGTTATGGCGTTAGAACGTGTGCCATCTGATATTCGTGCAGCAGGTGGTGTCGCTCGCATGGCTGATCCTACTGTAACGGAAGAAGTGTTAAACGCTGTGAGCATTCCTGTGATGGCTAAAGCACGTATTGGTCATATTGTTGAAGCTCGTGTCCTTGAAGCGATGGGAGCAGATTACATTGACGAAAGTGAAGTGTTAACGCCAGCAGATGATATTTATCACATTGATAAAAATGACTACACGGTTCCATTCGTATGTGGTTGCCGTAACTTAGGTGAAGCGTTACGCCGTATTGGCGAAGGGGCATCGATGTTACGGACGAAAGGTGAGCCAGGCACAGGAAATATCGTTGAAGCGGTTCGTCACATGCGTGAAGTTCAGACGCAAATTCGTCAGGTACAGAGTATGGCGAAGGACGAATTAATGGTCTATGCAAAAGAAACTGGCGCTCCGTATGAGTTACTATTACAAGTCCAAGAAGAGGGTCGTCTGCCAGTCGTCAACTTTGCAGCAGGTGGTATTGCAACACCGTCTGACGCGGCGCTTATGATGGAATTAGGAGCTGATGGTGTGTTTGTCGGATCTGGTATTTTCAAATCAAATAATCCAGAGAAATTCGCACGCTCAATCGTTGAGGCAACAACACATTATCAAGACTATGAACTAATCGCAAAACTGTCTAAAGATCTTGGGACAGCAATGCCAGGTCTTGAAACGTCAACGCTTGAAGGCTATGATCGTATGCAAGATCGTAGTGAATAAAGGGGAATTATCATGGCTACAATTGGAGTATTAGGATTGCAAGGCGCTTTTCGAGAACATATGAAATCGATTGAAGCTTGTGGTCACGATGCTGTACTGATTAAAAAGACAGAACAATTAAGCGATATTGATGGTTTAGTGTTACCAGGTGGCGAAAGCACGACGATGCGCCGTTTAATCGATCGGTATGAATTTTTCGATGCGCTCGTACAATTTGGTCAAGCAGGTAAACCGATGTTCGGGACGTGTGCGGGTCTTATTTTACTTGCAACACAAATTGAAAACGATGCCGACAACCATTTAGGTTTAATGAATATGACCGTTGCCCGTAACGCATTTGGTCGTCAGAAACAAAGTTTTGAAGCACCGCTTGATATAAAAGGGGTTGCAGAGGATTTTGAGGCTGTGTTTATTCGTGCACCTTTTATTATGGAAGTCGGGAATGATACAGAGGTGTTAGCGACTTATGATGACAAAATCGTCGCTGCGAAACAAGATCATTATTTAGCCACCGCTTTTCACCCAGAATTAACGGATGATCATCGCCTTATGGCTTATTTTATCGATATGGTGGAACAATCAAAACTTGCATCTGTTTAACAGATAAGGTATATTAATGGCTATAACAATACGTTTGAAATGCACCGAAAGGACTTAGTAACAGATTGCGTTTATCTCAGAGAGCTAGTGGTTGCTGTGAACTAGTATAAACCGTCTGTGAATCCATCCTGGAGCAGGTGAGCCGAAATAAAGTAAGCGAACCCGGAAACAGTACCGTTACCACTGTCAAAGTTGGAAGGTAAACCTTCAACAAGGGTGGCAACGCGGGTTCAACTCGTCCCTTTACTGCATCAGTAGTAAAGGGGCGTTTTTTATTTGCCCAAACAAAATCAATAGGGTTATAAAACGAAGGAGGTCTTTGCAATGTTAGACATGAAGTTTTTACGAGACAATTTTGATGACGTGAAACAAAAGATGCAAAACCGAGGAGAAGATTTAACGGATCTTGATCAATTTCTTGATTGGGACGAAAAGCGTCGTCGCTACATCCAAGAATCTGAAGAATTAAAGGCGCGCCGTAATGAGGTTTCAAAAGAAATTTCGCAGCTGAAGAAAAACAAAGAAGATGCGGATCATTTAATTCAAGAAATGCGTGAAGTCGGCGATCGCATTAAAGAGATCGACAATGAACTCAATGAAGTTGAGACGAAATTAAATCAGTTAATGCTTTCGATTCCAAATGTGCCACATGAGTCAGTCCCAATTGGTGAAACAGAAGACGACAATGTTGAAGTGAGACAGTGGGGCGAGGTGCCGACATTTGATTTTGATGTAAAACCCCATTGGGATGTTGCTGATGAGTTAGGCATTATTGATTTTGAACGCGCCTCAAAAGTAACGGGTAGCCGTTTTGCATTTTACAAAGGGCTTGGCGCTCGCTTAGAACGCGCATTAATTAACTTTATGATGGACTTGCATGCTGATCGTCACGGATATGAAGAAATGATGCCACCACAAATCGTTAATCGTGATAGTCTAACCGGAACAGGTCAGCTTCCGAAGTTTGGAGAAGATGTGTTCAAACTAGAAGAATGGGATTATTTCTTAATTCCGACAGCAGAAGTGCCTGTGACAAACTATCATCGTGATGAGATCTTATCGGGTGACGACCTGCCGAAGAAATTCACAGCGTTTAGTACAAACTTCAGGAGTGAAGCGGGCTCAGCTGGCCGTGATACACGTGGATTAATTCGTCAGCACCAATTCAATAAAGTCGAACTCGTTCAACTTGTAAAACCTGAAGAATCTTATGACACGTTAGAGTCGCTCACAAACGACGCAGAAGAAGTCTTACAGCAACTAAAATTACCGTACCGTGTCATGAATATGTGTACAGGTGATTTAGGCTTCACAGCGGCTAAGAAATACGATATCGAAGTATGGATCCCGAGTTATGAAACGTATCGCGAAATTTCATCTTGTTCGAACTTTGAAGACTTCCAAGCGAGACGTGCCGGTTTACGTTTTCGTCGTGAAGCAAATGGTAAGCCAGAATACATGCATACTTTAAATGGTTCTGGCGTCGCTGTTGGTCGAACAGTTGCAGCTATTTTAGAGAACTATCAAAACGACGATGGCTCTGTTACGGTTCCAGAGGTATTGAAGCCTTATATGGGCAATGTGGAACGCATTGGTCAATAATTAACTTAAACTACAGATGGTGAATGATCAGAGGCTGGGACAGAAGTATATTCAATTGTTCAAAAGACGAATGTTTGAGCGCCATAACAGTTAAGCACTTATGAAGCGGAATCAAAATGCGCAGACTCCTGCGGGAACAGCACGAGTCTCAAGATCCCACAAGCCCCGCTTTTGGGCTGAGGAGGCTTGAGTCGTGCCCGCGGAAAGCGAAGCGTTTTGATGGAGCGAGATTCAAGCAGAAAACCCGAACGTTTTATTTTTCAATAAAACGTTCGGGTTTTCTTTTATGAGGTTTTTTGTCTCAAGCTCTTTATTTGTTCTATAAATCGTTCAACAAAACTCTATCACCTTCCTAATTTGTTAGAACATTAAGAATATAAATTTCGCTAAGATTTTTTTGAATTTCCTCTTTATAATTATTTAGAAGCTGTGGTATACTAACAATCGTTGGTCGACGAAATGCGTCATAAAGACGGCAAGATAAAAAATATAAAACTTTTTCACAAAACACCTTGCATAACGTCGAACCATGTGATATATTTTGTTTTGTGAGTTCACGGAGGAGTACCCAAGTCTGGCTGAAGGGAGCGGTCTTGAAAACCGCCAGGGGGTTTACGCCCCGCGGGGGTTCGAATCCCTCCTCCTCCGCCATAATTATTTTAAGCCAGTGGTTACATTAACGTAGCCATTTTTTTTATATCATTATAAGTTGAAAGAAAATTCTAACAATATTTTATGATTAAAGGTAGGTTTCGTTTGGTATGAAGCGGCATCATCGTTGGCGTATTTTAATCATGTCTGAAACCGATCAGCAGGTAAAACGTTTTTCACTACATAAAATAGTCGCTTTCAGTGCGATTGCCATTGTGTTTGTCTTAGCTGTGAGTGTCACAGTGACCCTCACGATGCTCAACCAATTATCAGCTGACAATCAAGCGTTACAAGAGAAAATTAACGAACAAGAAGGAACGATTACAGCACAACGAACCAACATTGAAACGTTTGAAGAAGAACATGAGAAAATTGAATCGGATTTAGTTGAATTATCCCAACTAGAAACACAAATCAGTGAAATGATTACGGCATTAGAACCGTCGGATATTCCACCCGTCGATGAGGATGGTCCCCAAGGTGGTATCGAGTTAGCGATTAACGAATCAACTCACGAGGAGAATTCAGAAACAATTGAATTAGCTCGTTTATCTGATACGGGTTCTTCATTACTCGAACGTTATGAAAAGGCAGTGTCGGAATTAGATGAGGTGCGTTCAGATTTAAAAACGGTTCCGATTGAATGGCCAGCTGATACCGATCGAATTACATCAGAATTTGGCACGCGAGAAGATCCTTTTACATATGCAGAATCGTTTCATAGTGGATTGGACTTGGCAGATGACTGGGGCACAGAAATTTATGCAGCAGCTGATGGGACCGTCACATTAGCTGGTCGTGATGGTGGTTATGGCTTATCGGTCGAAATTGATCACCCTAATACTTATGAAACGAAATACGCTCATTTAGCTGATATAGATGTCGAAGAGGGCCAATCGGTTGAACAAGGTGATCTTATTGGCCTTATGGGCTCAACAGGACGCAGTACAGGGGTTCATTTACATTATGAAGTATTTAATAACGGGGAAACGATTGATCCGTATCCTTATATGACGTTTTTACAACGTGTATTAAATGACTAAAGGTGGTAGAGTGAATGTTTTCGAAACAAGATAAACAAGTGAGCCAAGTCGATACTGTCATTGGTGCTGGAACGTCAGTTGAAGGGCAAATTAAGTCACAAGCAAGCGTGCGTATTGATGGATCGCTTAAAGGTGATATTTATTGTGAAGGCGATTTAGAAGTAGGAGCAAGTGGCCATCTTGAAGCAGATGTTCATGGTCGTGATGTGACGGTGTCCGGTCATATTCACGGAAATGTCCACGCGTCAGGCACCTTAACGATCCAATCAACAGGTGTCGTCGATGGCGATATCACCATGGGGGTATTCGTCATTGAAGAAGGTGGTCGCTTTACCGGCCATAGCCATATGCGAGATCATCAGTCGTCAAACCAATCACAAAACCAAGATGAAACGGAACATGCTTCATAAAAAGGCGCTATACGTCGACTAACGTATAGCGCCTTTTGATTATGATTTAATATATTGTCTAGATGTTTGAATATGATTACCGATGCGTTCGAGAATGGGTTCGACTGACGTATCTGGATTTAAGAGATCGTAATCATTGATGTTAATTCGCATCACAGGGCATGTATTGAAGTTATTAATCCATTCTTCATACCGGTCGTACATTTCGCGCCAATAATCAACTGGCGTTTCTTGCTCCATTTCACGTCCGCGGTTTTTAATTCGATCTAAGACATCTTCAAACGGTCCCTCTAAATAAATAAGTAAGTCTGGATGAGGGAAATAAGGAGTCATCACCATCGAATCGAATAAATGTTTATACGTATTGTAATCTGTCGGTGTCATCGTCCCTTTATCATAGTGCATTTTCGCAAAGATCCCTGTATCTTCATAAACGGAACGGTCTTGAATGAACCCACCCCCGTATTCGAAAATGCGTTTTTGTTCTTTAAATCGTTCAGCTAAAAAGTAAATTTGCAGGTGAAAACTCCAACGTTCGAAATCGTTATAAAACTTATCTAAATAAGGGTTGTTTTCGACCTTTTCATAAGATGTACGGAAACCGATCGCATTGGCTAATGTTTTCGTCATTGTCGATTTGCCGACGCCGACCGTTCCTGCTACGGTAATGACTGCATCTTTCGGAATGCCGTATTGATTAATGTTGCTCATGAGATGACTTCTCCTTTATTAATATGTTCTTTAATGGTTGTTAAGATATCGTCTAGATCCGATTGATGTTCTATAAAATCAACTTCATCGCCATTAATACGGATGACCGGGATATCTGGATTTTGTTGTTCGAAATGGTTCATAAATGCTTCATAATCATCGGATAATTGTTGTAAATAATCGGCTTGAATATTTTGTTCGACTTCACGGCCACGTTTTTCGATTCGCTTTAATAACGTATCCAGACTGGCATGAATGTAGATCATGACATTCGGCTTGGCTAAATCCGTCGTTAAAATATCAAAGATTTGCTCATACTTCTTATATTGTTCTGGCTTAAGTGTACGTTTCGCGAAAATCATGTTTTTCATAATATGATAATCCGATACGACAGGCTTTCCTTCATTTAAATAATGCTTCTCAATATCTTCGAGTTGTTTAAACCGATTGCATAAGAAAAACATCTCCGTTTGAAAACTCCACTCTTCGATATTATCGTAGAATTTCCCTAAAAACGGATTTTCCTCGACGATTTCTTTTAATAAATGAAAATAAAAGTGCGTTGCAATTTTATTAGACAAAGACGTTTTGCCAACGCCAATTGGTCCTTCAACAGCGATGAACGGTGTCTGTTCTGAGCTCACTGAGATTCCTCCATTCGTGACATAGTTCGACTACTGTTATCCATCATATCAAATTTTAATGACTAGTTGGGCATCGAATTCAATGAAAAAATCCTCATACTCTTATCAAGCACCTATACATAAATAAGTCGACAACATACTCTATAATATCGAAACGAAAAGGGGTGAATAAATATGTGGGATGATTGCAACGAATTAGATTGTAAAGATTCAAAATGCGTATGTAAAACTGTACGCAAAATAGCTGATGCCCAAGATGCAGTTGAAACACCTGGTTGTGAAGTCGGTTGTAAGCAGTCGATCGATGATTTATTATCACCAACGACAACGTCAGGAAATGATACGGTGCCGTTTATCTTATACTGTAAAGGATCGTGTCGTCCGTTTGTCGGTAACGGTGTTTTACAAGCAACTGCCGGTAATAATCGTACCTTCCAATGCTTTGAATCGCCAATTTTCCGTGTCAGCAAAATTCATAAAGACTGCTGTGCCGATTTAGAGTTATTATTACCAGTCACTGAAGGTGGATCAACACCAGGCCCCGGGGGGCATGATGTGTGTAACTACTTCCCTGGCAACTCAATTCGCAACTTACAACGTACCGGTATTTGTGTCAAAGTCGATTTATGTGACTTTGTCGGCATTGCCTGCCTTGAACCAGTACGCGCACTACCGGTTTCTGATTTTAACGCTTCCAATGGTCATAACTGCGGATCTTCACATTCTTAATAGTAAAACGGTTGGTATCAATTGATGCCAACCGTTTTTTTATGTTTCATTTTATACACAAGGGGGTATTATATAATCGTGCATGATTTAGATGATCAATCAAAGACTAACCTTATGAGAACGCATGAAATCAACGTTTAAAAAATTTCATGCATATGTTTGACAAAATACCTGCAGGGGTATATAATTACGAATGTAACGTCAAACAACAACTTTTCAAGCGTATAGATAGAAGGAGGTTATGACCATGGAATACGATGCAAAAGTTAAAAATAGAATTAAGCGCCTAGAAGGTCAGTTACGTGGTGTCCTACGTATGATGGAAGAAGGCGAAGATTGCCAAGAAGTGATCAACCAACTGTCAGCAAGCCGCACCGCAATCGACCGCACAATCGGTGTTGTCGTGAGTGAGAACTTAATTGAATGCGTACGCGATGCTGAAGCGTCTGGTGAAGATACGGACGAACGTGTCAAAGAAGCGGTCAATCTACTCGTTAAAAGCCGCTAATTAAAAAACGAAATCGAAGTGTTGACAAAATATATTTCACCGTTTAATATACCCCTTAGGGTATCGGATGAAAAACAAATTTTAAGGAGGATTTTCAAATGGAAATCGCAAAAATATTAGATGCAACAGGTTTAGCATGCCCAATGCCAATCGTGAAGACAAAGAAAGCAATCGAAGATGTGAATACAGGTGAGATTTTAGAAGTTCAAGCAACAGACGCAGGAGCGAAAAGTGACTTAACAGCATGGACGAAATCATCAGGTCATGAACTAGTTGATTCAAAAGAAGACAACGGCGTTTATACGTTCTACGTTAAAAAAGGTTAATGTTTAATAATTGATCGAAAAGGTTACATCATTAATAAGTCATGATTAAAAATGAAGGAGGATTTTCAAAATGGAAATCGCAAAAACATTAGACGCAACAGGTTTAGCATGCCCAATGCCAATCGTAAAGACGAAGAAAGCGATTGAAGATGTAAATACAGGTGAAATTTTAGAAGTTCAAGCAACAGACGCAGGAGCGAAAAGCGATTTAACGGCATGGACGAAATCATCAGGTCACGAGCTTGTTGATTCTAAAGAAGAAAACGGTGTTTATACCTTTTACGTGAAGAAAGGCTAAAAAATTTACAGAATCATATACCCTAACCGGTATGAAAAATTGCAGGAGGTTTTAGAATGGCTGAAAAGAAAAAGACAAATATCATTTTATTTAGTGGAGAATACGATAAAGCGATGGCAGCTTACATTATCGCGAACGGTGCAGCTGCTTATGATCATGAAGTGACAATCTTCCATACGTTTTGGGGATTAAACGCATTAAGAAAAGACGAAAAGCTACGCCCACAAAAATCATTCATGGAGAAAATGTTCGGCAAAATGATGCCACGTGGCGCTAAAAACTTACCATTATCGAAAATGCACTTTGCTGGTATGGGGCCGAAAATGATCAAAAGTGTCATGAAGAAGCACAATGCGATGCCAGTTGAAGACTTAATTGATATGGCGAAAGAACAAGACGTCACGTTACTAGCGTGTACGATGACAATGGATCTTCTCGGTATTAAAGAAGAAGAGCTTATGGATGGTATCGAATTAGGTGGCGTGGCTGCATATATCGCTGAAGGTGAAGACGGCGCAGTTAACCTATTCATCTAATTGATAATAAGTGCATGAATGCAAGTAAATGAATGATACTATAGATGAACATGGGCGAAAGTGAGGATAAATTATGAAAGAGATCACAACAGATGAAGTGAAGGATTTATTAGAACAAGATAAAGATGTGAAGTTAATCGATGTGCGTGAAACAGATGAAGTAGCGCAAGGTCATATTCCAGGTGCGACAAACATTCCACTCGGCTTATTAGAATTCCGTGAGAATGAATTAGATAAAAATGAAGAATATATTATGGTTTGCCGTTCAGGTGGCCGTAGTGGTAAAGCGACACAGTTTTTAAAAGAACGTGGTTATAATGTACAAAATATGGTCGGCGGCATGTTAGCTTGGGACGGACCGACTGAATAATACTTAAGGAGGGATTGTGTGATGAAAGAGATTAAAACGGATCACGTGTTGGACGCGAAAGGGTTAGCGTGTCCAATGCCGATTGTGAAGACGAAAAAAGAAATTGAAAATGTTGAAGCAGGTCAAGTGCTGCTAGTTGAAGCGACTGACCCAGGTTCAAAGGCAGATATTAAAGCGTGGGCAGAACGCGCGGGTCATCAGTATTTAGGAACGGATGAAGAAGGTGACACATTAAAGCACTATTTACGCAAAGCGTCAGATGATGAAAGCGAAGACAGTGAAAAATCATTTGATAATGTTGTCAATAATGAACAGTTAAAAGAGCAGCTAGACTCAGGAAATGTGACGGTTGTTGACGTGCGTGAATCAGCAGAGTATGCATTTGGACACATCCCAGGTGCGAAATCCATTCCACTTGGTGATTTAGAAAACCGTTTAGATGAATTAGATCAAAACGACAATATTTATGTCGTATGCCGTACTGGTAACCGTAGTGATATGGCAGCGAAGACATTGTCTGAAAAAGGCTATAACAACGTGACTAACGTAGTCCCTGGCATGAGTGAATGGGACGGCGAATTAGAGCAATAAAAAATAAACTTTAAATTTTGGGGAGGTATTGAATCATGGGTTTTGAAACAATTACAGTTGATCAATTAGCGAAAAAAGTGATGAATCAAGAAAACTTATTCTTATTAGACGTTCGTAACGAAGAAGATTTCGAAGATTGGAAAGTTGAAAGTGACAGCTTTGACTATTTAAACAAACCATATTTCGATCTAATTGATGGCGTGGAGCCAATCAAAGACGACATTCCAGAAGACAAAGATGTGGCGGTTATTTGTGCAAAAGGTGGTTCGTCACAGTTTGTTGCTGAACAACTAGCTGACGAAGGCTTTAACAACATTTATTCCGTAGAAGGCGGTATGAAAGCGTGGAGTGAACACCTAGAGCCAGTTAAATTAGGCGATTTAGAAGGTGGCGGTGAGCTGTATCAGTTCGTACGCTTAGGTAAAGGTTGCCTATCATATATGATCATCTCTGAAGGTGAAGCGGCGTTAATCGACGCGACACGTATGGTTGATACGTATATTAACTTCGCTGAGCAAAAAGGTGCGACGATCAAGCACGTATTCGATACGCACTTACACGCAGACCACATTTCTGGTGGCCGTACGATCGCTGAGAAAACAGGTGCAACTTACTATCTACCACCGAAAGATGCGGAAGAAGTACAATTCGATTACACACCAATTCAAGACCAAGATGAAGTGACAGTTGGTTCATCTAAGATCGACGTTCAAGCACTTTACACACCAGGTCACACAATTGGTTCAACATCATTCGTTGTTGACGACCAATACTTGATGACAGGTGACATTCTTTTCATCGAATCAATCGGTCGCCCAGACTTAGCTGGTAAAGCAGACGATTGGGTAGGCGATTTACGTACAACACTATATGAGCGTTATAAAGAACTATCAAACGATCTAATCGTTCTACCAGCACACTTCTCATTCAAGAACGAATTGAATGAAGATGGCTCAGTCCAAGAAAAATTAGGTGTATTATTCGAACAAAACGATGGTCTTCAAGTAGACGATTCAGAAGAGTTCCGTAAAATGGTAACAGAAAACTTACCACCACAACCAAACTCTCACCAAAAGATTCGTTTTACGAACATGGGGAAAGAAACGCCAGAGCTTGAAGAACAACGTGAAATGGAAATTGGCCCTAACCGTTGTGCAGTAAGATAAAAAATAGGCTCATTTAAGAAGGGGCGTTTTCAGCTCCTTCTTAAATTTTGCCCATATAAGAGGGTGAAGTCATGTTAAGTAAATATGTACCATCAGTTGATTGGTTAAAACGCTACAATGGCATGGATTTTAAAGCGGATATCATCGCTGGTTTAATCGTAGCAATCATGTTAATTCCTCAAGGTATGGCTTATGCGATGCTTGCTGGTCTACCACCTGTCATTGGTCTATATGCGTCAACCATTCCATTAATTATATATGCCTTATTTGGTTCATCAAGACAGCTCGCTGTCGGACCAGTGGCGATGGTGTCGTTATTAGTTTATACCGGGGTTTCAGCATTAGCTGAACCAGGTAGCGATCAGTTCGTATCGTATGCGTTATTACTTGCGTTAATGGTTGGTGTGATTCAACTAGCGATGGGGCTGTTCAGACTCGGCTTTTTAGTTAATTTCTTATCACATGCCGTCATTAGTGGTTTTACATCAGCTGCGGCAATCATTATTGGTTTATCACAATTAAGCGATCTGTTAGGGATTGAACTACCGAGTGATGCGAACGTCGTTGGATTATTAGCTGAAGCAGTTATGAATTTAAATGCAGTTCATGGTTATACATTAGGTCTCGGTCTAGCGAGTATTCTCATTTTAGTTGTGTTTAAGAAGTATGTTCCGAAAATCCCTGGCCCATTGGTCGTTGTTGTCGTAACGAGTTTAGCTGTTTATGGCTTTAACTTACACAATCAAGGTGTTGCGATTGTCGGTAATGTACCGTCTGGTTTACCAACGTTAACAATGCCGGCAATCGATTGGAATTCAATTACACAGTTACTTCCAATTGCTTTAACGATTTCTTTTGTCGGTTTCATGGAATCCGTTGCTGTCGCGAAAAAAGTCGCGTCAAAAGAAGGCTATAAAATTAATTCAAACCAAGAGCTTAATGGACTTGGTGTAGCTAATATCATTGGTTCATTCTTCTCAGCGTTTCCTGTCACAGGTGGTTTCTCGCGTACAGCGGTTAACTATCAAGCAGGTGCACGTACAGGAATGGCGAGTATATTTACAGCTGTCTTGATCATTATTACACTTATTTTCTTTACGGATTGGTTTTATTATTTACCACAAGCAACATTAGCAGCAATTATTATGGTAGCTGTTTATTCGTTAGTTGACGTGAAAGAAGCGGTTCACCTATTCAAGATTCGTCAAATTGATGGTTGGACGTTAGTCATCACGTTTGCTGCCACATTATTAACGAATATTGAAACAGGTATTTTAGTCGGTATTGCGACGTCACTCATCGTCTTTATTTGGCGCAGTGCTTACCCGCACTCAGCGGAATTGGGTTATTTAGAAGATGAAGGCGTTTATCGTAATGTCGATCGTTATCCGAATGCGAAAACATTCGATAATACGATTATTTTCCGTGTCGATGAGGCCTTGTATTTCGCGAACATTGCCTTTTTAGAAAATAAATTAGAGCAATTAACAGAAGACAAGCCTGACACGAAACGAATCATTCTAGATTTTGCCCCTGTCAATGACATGGATGCTGTTGCTGTTGATGAGCTTGATCAATTGATGCAAGAGTATGATGATTATGGAGTAGAAATTCATATTGCAAATATGAAAGGTCCGATCAAAGATTTAGTTGCGAAAGCGGGTTGGTTCGATCGATATGAGGATCGTATTCAATATTTATCGATTGATCAATCGTTAGACCAACAATCCAATAGTTAAAGAGGGAGAGCATTTGTCCCTCTTTTTATTTTTCAACATTATAATACCCTAGGAGGTGTTCAAAATGGAATATAGCTTACTATTTATGCTTATTATCTTTTTAATTGGTTTTTTAGGCTCTTTTATATCGGGTATGGTCGGTATAGGTGGCTCAATTGTTAAATATCCTATGCTATTATATATCCCACCATTATTAGGGTTTGCGGCATTTACTTCCCATGAAGTATCCGGAATTAGTGCTGTTCAGGTTTTCTTCGCCACAATCGGCGGTGTTTGGGCTTATCGAAAAGGTGGCTACTTGAACAAAGAACTCATTATTTACATGGGTATCAGTATTTTAATCGGTAGTTTTGTCGGTGGTTTTGGTTCTCGGTTCTTATCAGAAGATGAAGTGAATTTTGTTTATGCTTTACTAGCGACAGTCGCTGTTGTCATGATGTTTATGCCTAAGAAAGGTGTCGACGATCAATCATTTGACCAAGTGACATTTAATAAAACATTAGCCGCAACATTAGCCTTTATCGTCGGTGTTGGTGCTGGTATTGTCGGTGCTGCCGGTGCATTTGTGTTAGTGCCAATCATGTTATTAGTATTAAAAATACCAACTCGCATGACGATTGCCTCGTCACTCGCGATCACGTTTATTTCTTCAATCGGTGCCACGACTGGTAAATTAATGACAGGACAAGTCTTATTGATTCCTGCTATTATTATGATTGTAGCAAGCTTAATTGCATCGCCATTAGGTGCAAATGCTGGTAAGAAGATTAATACGAAATTATTACAAGGTATTTTATCAGTTTTAATTTTGGCATCAGCTATTAAAATCTGGCTCGATTTTCTATGATATAATGAAACTCACCTCATTAAAGGTGAGTTTTTGTATAGCTTGAAATTGTGCATGACATGCTAAAGGCGTCATCTTTAGAATACATAACAAACGATGTACGATTCGGAAGGATGGTATAAATGAACGAAACCGAAGACTCAAAATATATTCAACAACACTTAGCAAATGAACGAACGTATTTAGCCTGGATTCGAACAGCACTTGCTATTATGGGGATTGGCTTTTTAATCGTGAATATTCATTTTTCGACGAATGCTAATATGAATGGACGGTCGGATCAGCTTGTTGAAATGATTGGGGTTTTGTCTGTTCTAATTGGGCTGATCGCTATTATCTTCTCAACCATTCATTACGTCCGTAAGAAAAAACAAATCAACCAACAAACATTCACATCTGCCCTTCACCTCGTTTGGTTAATTTCAGCTTTAATGCTTGTGATGGCTGGTCTGTTTTTCGCTTACTTTTATTTATACTAAGTTATAGAGTCATCTCATACTGTTTGTATGGGGTGACTTTTTTATATTGGATAGGCTTACACGTTTAATTGGTGATTAAACAGATCGGTATGGTATATTATAAGGGACATTAATTTAAGAAAGCGAGGCGTTATCGATGAATGAAATTACAACAGACGAAGTGAAACAATTACTTGAAAATAAAGAGGATGTTAATTTACTCGATGTTCGCGAACCAGAAGAAATTGAACAAGGACATATCCCTGGTATCAAACATATCCCACTAGGTTCGTTAGAAGAACGCAAAGACGAGTTAAGTCAAGACCAAGAGCATGTCGTCATTTGCCGCTCAGGTAATCGCAGTGGTAAAGCCGTTCAATACCTTGAGCAACATGGCTTTAACGCGAAGAATATGGTGGGTGGCATGCTTGATTGGAATGGTACGGTAGAGCGGTCGTAAATATTTGAAGCGGGCTAACCTATTACAAAGCACTCACACGTTTGATGTGTGAGTGCTTTTTTTAGTTTGTTCTTTAATTTCGCATATTTACTAGATCACTTAATTTTATTAACTTGTTTTTAATTACTTTCCGCTAACAATATATAGTGATACGGATTTTAAATTATCAATTCTAAAGGAATTTTATTTTTAAAGCAGTTTGCGTGCAAAGATTGAGAGTGGGGATAATCATAACTCTGCTCTCTTTAATTTGGATTATGCCTATTGTAAGGTTGTGGTTGTTTCATTAGTTAAGTCACTATGATCATCTATAACATCCCTTATGCAAAAAATTAGGCGATTTCAAGTTCATCACTTTTAATATAAAGCGATTTCATATACAATATTAGTACAGAATTTTTAAACAATTAAATAAGTTTGACAACAATTCGAATGAGGTGATGGTCATGAGTGAAAACGTTTTAAAAGGTAGTAACAAACAACACAACTTAAACAATTATGAAGAAACATACCAAAACTTCAGCTGGGATGAAGCGAAACAGAACTTCACTTGGAATGAAACAGGGAAAGTAAATATCGCATATGAAGCGGTCGATCGTCATGCTGAAAATCCCTATAAAAAAGATCAGGTCGCGTTACAATACGTCTCACCTGACCGTAAAGAATCGTTAACATTTGATCAGTTGAAAAAACAAAGTAATCAGTTTGCGAATGTGTTAAAAGATCAAGGCATTGAGAAGGGTGATCGCGTGTTTTTATTCATGCCGAGATCGCCTGAATTTTACGCGAGCTTCTTAGGTGTTTTGAAAGTCGGTGCCATTGCTGGTCCGTTGTTTGAAGCATTTATGGAGCAGGCGGTACAAGACCGTTTGGAAGATAGTGAAGCGGTTATGCTCATTACGACGCCTGAATTATTATCACGCGTACCCGAAGATCAATTGCCTGACTTAAAGAAAGTCGTCTTAGTTGGTGATTCAAGTGACATTCCAGATGGTTATATTGATTATCATCAAGAGATGGCAAAAGCGAGTGAATCATTCGATCTTGAATGGGTCGATTTAGAAGACGGTATGGTGATTCACTATACATCAGGTTCAACAGGTAAACCAAAAGGGGTTTATCACGTTCATAATGCGATGATCCAACATTATCAAACGGGTAAATGGGTGCTCGATTTACAAGAGGATGATGTATATTGGTGCACCGCTGACCCAGGTTGGGTAACAGGCACGAGCTATGGTATCTTTGCGCCGTGGTTAAACGGGGTGACGAACGTCGTTGTTGGTGGTCGTTTTAGTCCAGAGGCATGGTACGGAACATTAGATGATTACCAAATTTCCGTATGGTATTCTGCGCCAACCGCATTCCGTAAGTTAATGAGTTCAGGTAAAGAGATTGTAGATGATTTTAAATTAGACAGTGTGCGTCATATTTTAAGTGTCGGTGAACCGTTAAATCCAGAAGTCATTCATTGGGGCAAAAAAGCCTTTAATTTACGGATTCACGATACGTGGTGGATGACCGAAACGGGTGCGCAATTGATCTGTAATTATCCAACGATGGATATTCGCCCTGGCTCGATGGGTAAACCGATTCCAGGTGTAACCGCAGCGATTGTGGATGACCAAGGTGAAGAATTGCCTCCAAACCAAATGGGTAACCTGGCGATTAAAGCGGGCTGGCCATCCCAAATGCGTGCCATTTGGAAACGTCCTGAGAAATTCGAAAGTTATTTCTTAAACGGTTGGTACGTGTCTGGTGATAGTGCTTATAAAGATGAAGATGGCTATTTCTGGTTCCAGGGCCGTTTAGATGATGTCATTAATACATCGGGTGAACGTGTCGGACCATTTGAAGTCGAAAGTAAATTAATCGAACATGAAGCTGTCGCTGAAGCGGGTGTCATCGGTAAACCTGACCCTGAACGCGGTGAGATCATTAAAGCGTTTGTTGCGCTTAACGACGGTTATGAAGAATCGGAAGACTTATTAGAAGATATCCGTCAATTCGTGAAGAAAGGGTTCGCAGCCCATGCAGCCCCACGCGAAATTCAAGTAACGGATGCCATTCCGAAAACACGTAGTGGTAAGATTATGCGTAGACTCCTTAAATCGCGTGAACTAGGCCTACCAGAAGGCGATACGTCGACGTTGGAAGAATAATTACTGATTTTAATAAAAGCGCAGTACTCGAACATGAAGTTGAGTGCTGCGCTTTTTCATATAAAACAAGTTTAGATTCCCACAAAATAGGAAACTTAAATAAGTACAGACTACACAATAGAAAAAGGTGATCTTAATGGATGATAAACTTTACACTTTTATTGGTGTTGGTATTGGACCTTTCAACTTAGGCTTAGCCGCATTAACTGAAGATCTAGATGACGTTGATCGAATCTTTTTCGATGAAACGCCGAAAATGAATTGGCATCCAGGTATGCTGATTGACGGGATGGATTTACAAGTATCGTTTTTAGCGGACCTGGTGACATTCGCAGATCCAACCAATCGCTATTCGTTTTTAAATTATTTGCATGACCATGAACGACTTTATAAATTTTTCTTTTATCATCGACTAGAAATTCCGCGTCAAGAATATAATGATTACTTACAGTGGGCAGCGGCTCAGATTAATGGCCTTTATTACGGGCATCGCGTGGTTGATGTGATTGATCATCAAGACGCCCCTGAACCTCATTATGAAGTCGTCGTCGAAGATGTTGAGAGCGGTGAACAATCACATTATTATGCCAAGCATGTTGTGATGGCAACAGGGTCAAAACCGCTTGTTCTCAGTGCCTCAGATGATTTGCCCGAAGAAGATGTGTTGCATACGAGTCAATATTTAGAACATAAAGATGAATTATTGAAGTCTGACCATGTGATGGTGGTCGGTTCAGGTCAAAGTGCAGCAGAAGTCTTTAATGATTTACTACAAGAACGGAAAAATTATTCGTTTCATTTAACCTGGTTTACGCGAAGTAAAGGGATTTTTCAGCTCGAAGCAGCCAGTATTGGACAGGAGTTTTTCTCGCCGAAGTACGTGGATTATTTTCATCAATTAGATTTTGATAAACGCATGAATACATTAGAAACGTTAGATCCGTTACGTAACGGTGTAGATGTGAAGACGTTGGATCATATCTATCATTTATTATATAATTTATCGATTGGTGAAACAGACCCGCAAGTTACTATTCAACCGTTAACGGAAGTCAATGACATCAAACCGAAAAACGGAAAGTATGAATTAGCCTGTCGTCAATGGCAACAAGAACAATCATTTAACTATGAGACGGAAAAAGTCGTCCTCGCAACGGGGTATAAACCGGATATTCCGCAGTGGTTTATCGACCGTTTTGACGATCAAGTCCAATGGGAAAATAAAGATAAATGGATGTATGATTTAACACGAGAATATCGCCTGCAATTTAACGACGACCGTGATCATCAGTTTTATGTCGTGACTAACTTGGATCATTCACACGGAACAGCGGCGACGAACTTGGGATTATCCGTTCAACGTAATATGGAAATTATAAATGATATCGTAGGTCGACCAGTGTATAAAGCGCAGGATCATTCAATTTTTCAACAGTTTCGCTATGAATAACCATTGGTAGATGATTTGTTTTTGAAGGTAGCGGGAATAGTATCACTAACTCATATAAATAGGTTAAGGAGGAGTTCGCTGTGTTCAAGCGTATTGCGTGTCTCATGACGAATGACTTCGAAGACCGCGAGTATACCGAACCAGCCTACGCCTTTCGTGAGGCAGGTCATTCGGTCGAAACGATTGAGAAAGTGAGCGGGCAAGTAGTGAAAGGGAAGCGTGGAGAAGTTGAAGTGGCGATTGACCATGGTATTGATGACGTATCCCCAGACCTATTTGACGCGTTACTGATCCCTGGAGGCTTTTCACCAGACCGATTGCGAGCTGACGACCGATTTGTCCAGTTTGTGCGTCATTTTATGGATCAAGCAAAACCAGTGTTTGCGATTTGTCACGGGCCACAACTGTTAATTACGGCAAAAGTTTTAAAGGATCGTCGTGTGACAGGTTATGACTCAATTGTCGTTGATTTAGAAAATGCAGGTGCAATTTATCATGACCAGCCTGTTGTTGTATGCGACAATTTGGTGACGAGCCGTTATCCAAGTGATTTAACTGATTTTAATCGAGAATCATTAAAACAACTGTGAGCTAGATGAGTCTAGCTCACAGTCTGTTTAAAAAAGGTGGTGTGTTGCCATGATTGTAACAGAATACGATGATGCTTATTTGATGATCCGCCAGCACGATCATGCGCTTGTCAGTGGTGAATTAGCTAAACAATGGTCACCTGAGCTATTTAAAGGTGACAAATGGCGTGAACAAGTTGAATATGCTGTCTCACAACATGACTACGCTTGGGTGCCACTCGATAAGAAGCCCATTTGGAACGATGATAAACAACAGCCTCATTCATTCATGGACTATCCTGTCCAACCGAAAGTCGATCACTATTCGTGGGGGGTCGACCACGTACAAGAACAATACTATTATGCTGCCTTATTATGTAGTTGGCATTATGCATCATTTTTCGATCAAAAATCGAATCATTCGACGATTTCCGAATTCATTTCCCGGGAAATGAATCGACAACAATCGATACAACAACAAGTATTACCCGAATGGCCTGTGCAGCAATTTCATTTTGAGCTACTGCAATTTTGTGATGACCTATCCCTTTATATGTGTTTGAACGAACCAGGGGCATCAAAAGAAAATGAGATTACGATGTTTAAAGATGGATTTAGGCAACGATTTGATGGCTTACATGAGCCTATACAAGCTAAATGGTTAGACGAACAACGTATTGCTGTGTCGCCTAACCCATTCCAGTCATCATTTAATGTGACTATACCGTATAAACAAGTTGGTAAGATGATGATTCAAAATCGAGGATTGATGCAAGCATTTGATTTAACGCCTGTTGAGTATCGCACCATTCAATTAGTTTAATTTTCGGATGTTGAATTCGTGATCGAGTAGGGCCCAGTTTTGTGGGAAAGCAATGCCGAGTTTCCAATAACTAATCCCTCTTAAACCGAGTTCTTTTATTAAATCAAATTTCGCTTGAATACTGCGTGCGTCTTCAAACCAGACTTCATGTTGGTTGCCGTCTTTATCCCAATAATAAAAGTAAGGGGCCTGTGCTTCTTCATCGAATTCAATTGATTGGTTATATTCTCGTGCGAGTTGGATTGCTTGGTTTGGACTAATCGCTTCAGCAGGTTCACCGCCTTCTTCAAATGGTAACGTCCAGTCGTAGCCGTACGTATTTTGACCGAGCATGATTTTGTCGGCAGGAATTTCAGTTAAGGCGTAATCGACAACATCGGTGACTGGGCCGATCGGTGACACTGCCATAGCTGGCCCGCCACTGTACCCCCACTCATAAGTCATCAGCACAACAAAATCCACAATATCGCCATGAGCTGCATAATCATGTGCTTCATACCAAGCACCTGTTTGTTCAGCACTCGTTTTTGGAGCTAGAGCGGTTGAAATCATAAGTCCTTCAGGTGCTAAACGGTCTTTTGCTCGGCGTAAAAATTGGTTGTACGCTTCACGTAAATCAGTCGGTAAAAATTCGAAATCAAAATGAATATCTTCGTAACCGATGTTATTCGCTGTTTCAATGATGTTATCGAATAATTGGTTTTGGACCGATTCGTTCGTTAAAATCCTACGACCGAGCTCTTGGTCAAATGCGCCGTCTCGCAAGTTTGTCACGACCATCATGAGAGCTGTGTTATTTTGAGTAGCGATATTTGGCAGTGGTTCGATCGGTGGTGCTGTTAGAGACCCGTCATCATTCACTTCATAACTAAACAGTCCTAAATAGGTTAAGAGTGGGGAACGATAGGTGACCGAGTCAATGAGTTGATCGCTCACTGTATCACCAAAAGGTTCGACATAGGCATTTGTTGAAATCGTTGTTTTTTCAGGTTGCGGTATTATGAGCCCCTGCCCAATCATTAGCGGTTCATTGTAATCTAAATCGTTGTATGACGCTAACGTTTCAAACGGAATATTTAGCATTTGGCCGATTGAATAAAAACTATCACCGGGTTGAACGGTGTATGCTTCAATAGGGACCACCAATGTTTGACCGACGACGAGTTCACTTGGTGCATCGAGCTGGTTGATCATGATTAAGTCTTCAGGTTGGACTTGATATCGCCTTGAAATTGTATATAAAGAATCACCGCGTTTGACTACGTGTACAAGCATGTTAGCACTCCTCTCCATTACTCACTTTGAATTTATGTGGCTTGATGGCTCATTATGCATGGATCCCGTGTTATAATTATTGTGGTGATAACAATGCATGATAAGTTTATGGATGAAGCTATTAAACAAGCTAAACAAGCTGAAGCGATCGGAGAAGTACCGATCGGCGCTGTCATCGTCTATCAAGGTGACGTGATTGCGACAGGGTATAACAGACGTGAGTCGAATCAATTAGGGACATCACACGCAGAAATGATTGCGATAGAAGAAGCTAACCGACATATAGGTAGTTGGCGCCTAGAAGATTGCACGCTTTATGTTACATTAGAGCCGTGCCCGATGTGCGCTGGTGCGATCGTTCAATCACGCATTCCGCATGTCGTTTACGGTGCGAAAGACCCGAAAGCAGGTTGTGCTGGGACATTAATGAATTTGCTAGAAGAGTCACGATTCAACCACCAAGCTACTGTAGAACATGGTGTCAAAGAAGCGGAATGCGCTGCATTACTGACTGATTTTTTCCGTCAATTAAGAGAACGCAAAAAATCGTCAAAATAAGTAACGAAATTGGATTTCTTTGTTATTGCAAAAACGGTTTAAACGTAATATACTAGTAAGTGCGCTTTTAAAAGGCGCTATAACTAAATGAACTCTTGCCGTGCTAGGTGGGGAGGTAGCGGTGCCCTGTTACCCACAATCCGCTATAGTGGGACTGAATTCCCGTCTGAGGTAAAGTAGCTTTAAGGTCTGACGTCAGTGATCAGTGTTGACGTCTGGGTCCTGTGCAACGAAAACCCGTGAACCCTGTCAGGTCCGGAAGGAAGCAGCAGTAAGCGGCCCCTTTCGTGTGTCGCAGGGCAACCTGGACCGAGCTAGAATCTGATGTAACGCTTATGGGTTACTTTATCGAAGATGGGTGCACGGCGTACATAATGAAGACAACTCACCTGTTTAGACGGGTGAGTTTTTTTAGATAGATGTAAACCTACACGTCTGTTAAATCGATTTTGTTTCGTTTTGAAATGTCTGAATCGAATCGGTTATAATGGAATGAGAGACCGTAAAAGGAGATTACGCCCATGGCTTATCAAGCATTGTATCGTGTCTGGCGACCGCAACAATTCACCGATGTCGTCGGTCAATCTCATATTACTCGAACGTTACAAAATGCGATTGTACAATCCAAAGTCGCGCATGCTTATTTGTTCACTGGCCCGCGCGGTACCGGGAAAACAAGTGCAGCGAAAATTTTTGCGAAAGCGATCAACTGTGAACAGGCACCTGTTGAAGAGCCATGCGGTGAATGTGATGCTTGTCGTGGCATTCAAGATGGTTCAATTTCAGATATTATCGAGATTGACGCAGCGTCGAATAATGGCGTGGATGACATTCGTGAAATTCGCGATAAAGTGAAATACGCACCGAGTGCAGTGACGTATAAAGTCTATATTATTGACGAAGTGCATATGTTATCGACTGGGGCGTTCAATGCGCTTTTAAAAACACTTGAAGAACCACCTGAACATGTCATGTTTATTTTAGCGACGACAGAACCGCACAAAATTCCGTTAACGATTATTTCGCGTTGTCAGCGGTTTGATTTTAAACGGATTTCGCAACAGGCGATAGTCGATCGGTTAAAAGTGATTTTAGATGATGGTGCGATTCAATATGACGACGAAGCAATTGTACATGTCGGATTAACGGCAGAAGGTGGTATGCGTGATGCGTTAAGCATCCTCGATCAGGCAATTGCTTATAGCGAAGATGGTCATATTCATATGGATGATGTGCTGGCGGTGACCGGGTCGATTGCGCAAGAACAACTCCTCGCGATGATGGAGTCACTCGTCCAACAAGACGGTAAGGAAGCTCTGACGTTACTCGATCAAATG
This sequence comes from Alkalibacillus flavidus, assembly GCF_040545925.1. Taxonomy (NCBI): domain Bacteria; kingdom Bacillati; phylum Bacillota; class Bacilli; order Caryophanales; family Bacillaceae; genus Alkalibacillus; species Alkalibacillus flavidus. The sequence goes on along the minus strand of NZ_JBEPMX010000009.1, from coordinate 49,990 downwards.
ATCCAAGAAGGTAAAGATCCGAGCCGCTTCGTGTTTGATTTCATTAATTTCGTGCGCGATTTATTAATGTACAACAGTGCAGCAGGAATGGACGACGCGTTAGTGCGCGCGATTCCGAATGAACAGTTTCATCACGTCAGACAACAACTTCCGACGCATTGGTTAGAAGAAGCCATTTCAATACTAAATCAAACGCAACAAGATATGAAATGGACGAATAGCCCGAAAATCTTAGTCGAAGTCGCACTCTTAAATATTCAAGATATGTCGGTTGAATCAGAAACAGCGACATCAGGTCAAACCGCTTCACCGGAATTGCTACAACAAATTGCAACCCTTGAGAAAGAGTTAAAAGCTTTAAAAGAACAAGGTGTGACTACAACGGCTGAAGCGCCACAACCAGAGTCAGCAAAACGCCAACAACCGAATCGACAGAAAAAGTATAAAGTACCTTATGAAAAAGTCCGTCGAACACTATCCAATGCGACGAAACCAGATATTCAGGCTGTCCGGCAAAATTGGGCTGCGTTTATGGATAGTTTGAAAAAGACAAGTCCGCCTGCGCATGCTAAACTAGCTAATAGTGAGCCGAAAGCCGCTTCACCTGACACACTTATTTTAGCATTTGAATACGAGATACATTGTAAGCTGATTGAAGAAAACCAAGATATGATTGAAACAGCGTTAAGTGAGTTCGTTGGCAAACGCCTGACGATGATCCCGATTCCGAAAGATGAGTGGCAGCCGATTCGTGAAGATTTCTTAAGTCAACAAGAGCAATCGGATTCGCCTGAGGACGATCAATCAGTTGAAGCAGCAGACGACGACGTTCAAGATAGAGCTCAAGCAGAAGATGACGACAGTCACGTAACAGAAGCGCAACAATTATTTGGTGATGACTTGGTGGAAGTGAAAGATTCTTAATATATATTTTCAAAAACGAAAGGACTGACTGTTATGAATAACATGATGAAGCAAATGCAGAAGATGCAAAAGAAAATGATGAAAGCGCAAGAAGAGTTACACGAAATGACGTTTGAAGCAACAGCTGGCGGTGGCATGGTCAAAGTCGTCGCAAACGGCAAAAAAGAAATCATTGATGTGGAAATGAATGAAGAAGTTGTCGACCCTGATGATGTCGATATGCTACAAGATTTAATTATCGCAGCAACTAATGACGTATTAAAACAAGTTGACGATACAACGAATGAAAAGATGGGACAGTTCACGAAAGGTATGAATATGCCAGGAATGTTCTAGGAGGCATGCCAACATATGTATTATCCGGAACCGATTACGAAACTAATCGATAGTTTCACAAAATTGCCAGGCATTGGTCCGAAAACTGCCGCTCGCCTGGCTTTTTTTGTGTTAGAAATGGAAGAAGATGACGTGTTAGATTTTGCGAAATCGCTCGTTAATGCTAAGCGCGAATTAACGCATTGCACTACGTGTGGCCATATTACTGACCAAGATCCGTGTAGTATTTGTAGTGATCCATCACGCGATGGTTCAGTGATTTGTGTCGTGCAAGACCCGAAAGACGTGATTGCCATGGAGAAAATGAAAGATTTTCAAGGCAAGTATCATGTTTTACACGGCACGATTTCACCAATGGAAGGGATCGGACCTGAAGATATTAATGTTTCGACATTGATTGAACGGTTGAAAGATGAGCAAGTAGAGGAATTGATTTTGGCGACGAACCCGAATGTTGAAGGGGAAGCGACGGCAATGTATATTTCTCGCCTCGTGAAGCCATCGGGTATTCGGTTAACACGAATTGCTCATGGCTTACCTGTCGGCGGCGATTTAGAATATGCCGATGAGGTGACGTTATCGAAAGCGTTAGAAGGTCGTCGTGATTTATAAGCCATGAGTTCTAAATATGCTAATGCCTACATAAATTGATACTAGGACAAGCGAAAGGAGTTCTGGTATGGATCCGGTTGTGGTGGCATTAGCATTTTTAGCGTTGTTGGTTCTTTTATTGTCGTTTGGGTTACCTGTAAAACTGATGCAATGGGTGTCGACAGGTGTGTTTAAAATCGTGATTGGGGCGTTATTTATTTTTATCGCGAATGTGTTTGGCTCGATGTTTGGCTTACATATTCCGATTAATTTATTTACATCAGTCGTTGCTGGCTTTTTAGGCATAATGGGCGTCGGATCACTCGTGGCGATTCATGTGTTGATTTTATAAAAAAATTCATAGATCCATGTATAGTAATCTATTAAGTTGTGCATGCTAGGTAGTGGAGGTGGAGCCGATGAATCAACAATCACTACATCACTGCCAAGTGTGTGACGAGTGGCAAGCAGAAGGAATCTATGTCTTAATGACGTTTATTTGCAAGTCTTGTGAACGAACGATTGTCCAAACATCACCAGATGATGAGCTCTATCAACAATTGGTAGAGCGAATGAAATGTCGTCCGTTAATGAAGCAAATGTAATAGAATGATGAAAGACGCAATGAGAGAACTCACTGCGTCTTTTTTGTCGTGCGATGTTATATTGTTTGAATGGTTATGACGTCGGATCTTCGCCGATAATCCGAACTTCACGTTCTAAATCGACGCCGAATTGTTCTTTAACAGATTGTTGGACCATTTCAATCGAGCGAATGTAATCGGTCGCAGTAGCGTTGTTTTTGTTCACGATGAAGCCGGCATGTTTGGTCGATACTTCTGCTCCTCCTACGCCTTTACCTTGTAAGCCGCTATCTTGAATGAGCTTGCCAGCGAAATAGCCGGGAGGTCGTTTGAACACACTGCCACATGACGGGTATTCAAGTGGCTGTTTAGATTCACGCTTATGCGTTAAATCATCCATCACCGCTTTAACATCATCGTATTGGCCCGGTTTTAAGGCGAAAAGCGCTTCGAGGACGATGTAGCCTTTTTCTGGGATATTGCTGTGGCGGTATTGTAAGTCAAAGGCGTCGGCTGGAAGTGTTAGCAATTGTCCGTCACGATCGACGACAACTGCCTCTTTCAAGACGTCTTTAATCTCACCACCATAGGCACCCGCATTCATGAATAGGGCGCCTCCAACTGTCCCTGGAATACCACAAGCGAATTCGAGTCCTGTTAACGATTCGTCTAGTGCGCGGTAAGATGCGTCGATAATACGTGCCCCGCTTTGGACAATCATTTCGTTACCGTCTACTTTAATGTCTGTTAATGCTTTTAAGCTTAATACGATGCCACGAATGCCGCCGTCTTTCACAATTAAATTGGATCCATTGCCGAGTAACGTGAATGGAACATCTTCTCGGTTGGCTAATTGGACGACTTGTTGAACGGCTTCGTAACTACTTGGTGTGACAAAGAAATCCGCTTCACCGCCGAGCTTGGTGTACGTATGGTTGTTTAAAGGTTCGTTGATTAATATATGATCATCGTCTAAAATATCACGTAATTGCTTTTCGATTGTTTGAGAATTCGACATGATACGGTTCACCTCGTTATATATAATCTCTATGATTTGTATGAGACATGGATCGTCATCGTGACGTCTCTAGTATAAGTATTTTATTATTATAACATGAATATCATGCTCACCGTTTCATGCTGTGTGTTTTGGGACTTTTTTCGTGTAAACTAGATGTATTAAAAGTTAAGGATAGGTGGTTTCTTTGGATCAAACGCAAAAGCCTTTAGTTGACGCATTACAACGCCATATTGAGTCATCGCCTTATTCGTTTCATGTGCCGGGTCATAAAAATGGTCAATTGTTGCCCGAGGCATTTGCTTCGTTTCAGTCGTTATGGGCTTATGATGTGACGGAATTACCGGGTTTGGATGACTTGCATGAACCGAGTGAAGCGATTGCAGAAGCGGAATCATTAGCAGCAGACTTCTATGATGTTGACCGTACATATTTTCTCGTTAATGGCTCAACGGCAGGGAATTTGGCGATGATTTTGGCGGCGTGTGAAGCGGGCGATCGTGTGTTAGTCCAGCGAAACAGTCATAAATCAATTATGCACGGATTGCAGTTAGCTGGCGTGAAGCCTGTGTTTATCGCACCTGACTATGATGAACAAACGCAACGGTATAGCCGTATATCACCTCAAACGGTTGAACAAGCGTTTGTGCATGAGCCATCTATTAAAGCCGTCGTTTTAACATACCCAGATTATTTTGGCGCTACTTATAATTTACCTGACGTTGTATCAATAGCACACCGGTATGGTGCAGCTGTGTTAGTCGATGAAGCGCACGGGGCTCATTTTAAAATAAGTGATCACTTTCCGCCTTCAGCAGTGGATTGCGGTGCTGATGTCGTCGTTCAATCGGCACATAAAACATTGCCCGCATTAACAATGGGGTCGTGGTTGCATCTTCAGTCGTCTCGAGTGAATGAAGCGTCATTACGTTTTTACTTGCAAATGTTCCAATCGAGTAGTCCGTCGTATTTAATTATGTTTAGTCTTGATTTAGCGCGTCATACGGTTGCGAATATGACGAAAGCTAATCTTGATCGAACCTTAAAGCATATTGCTGATTTTAACCGAACGATTAATCAATGGACGGATTTTGATGTCATGACCGTCAGACAAGGGGTGGATGACCCGCTTAAAACCGTTATAACGTCTCAAGACGCTAATCTGTATGATGTGTTACAGTGGTTACATCATCATGGCATTGACGTCGAATTAGTAGATCAGCATCAGCTGTTATTTATTCATGGGTTAATGATGCGTGATGACGAGATGTTTAAGCGGATTCAAGTGGTGAAGGATTGTTTAAATACCATTCCATTTGAGTCAAAGCATGGTAAAATAGATATAAAACTAACGATGAATGAACCTTTAATAGATTTACCTTATTCTTACCGAGAGTTGAGTCAAGTTTCAACTGAACGTGTTTCGTGGCAAGACGCTGTCGGTCGTGTTGCCGCTCAATCGTTTACGCCTTACCCACCTGGTATACCGATTATATTAGATGGTGAGCCGATAACGAGTGAAGCGGTCACAACGATTCAACAAGCGATGTCAGCTGGTATTCATATCCAAACGACAGCGGAAAAAATCGAACACGGTGTTGAGGTTTATTCGATTAAGTAAAGGAAGAGATTGTGTGAGCGGATTATTTATAACATTTGAAGGTGTTGAAGGGGCAGGAAAATCAACTGTTATTCAACACATCGCATCTAAACTTGAAGAAACAGGGTACGACGTGATGATGACGCGCGAACCAGGCGGTATAGATATTGCGGAGAAAATTCGCCAAGTGATTTTAGACCCGACGCATACGGCGATGGATGCGCGGACAGAAGCTCTCCTCTATGCTGCGGCAAGACGTCAACATTTAGTGGAGAAAGTCATGCCAGCTTTAGAAGCGGGGACGATTGTGCTATGTGATCGCTTCGTAGATAGTAGTTTAGCGTATCAAGGTCATGCGCGTGGTTTAGGGATCGATGACGTTTATGATATTAATCATTTTGCGATTGAAGATTGCATGCCTGATTTAACGATATTATTCGATTTAGATCCACAAGTCGGGCTTGACCGAATTCAAGATAACGACAAGCGGGAGAAAAACCGCCTTGATTTAGAAAAAATTGATTTTCATAACAAAGTGAAAGAAGCCTATGATATCTTGAAAGTTCGTTTTAACGACCGCATCCAAAGCATCGATGCACACCAATCACTGGAAGAGGTTGAAAAAGCGTGTGAGGCAACGATTAATCAATACTTAAGCGAACAATTATAAAAAAAAATCATGCATATTATGTGCTAAATCGTCAGAAAACTTGTTATAATAAGTAATAAGTATACCGACGTTTAAGAGGAGGAAAAGGATGAAACTAATCCTTGCGATTGTACAAGATAAAGATGCGAACCGATTAGCGGATGCGTTGGCGGATGAAGATTATCAGTCAACGAAATTATCATCTAGCGGTGGTTTCTTAAAAGAGGGAAATACGACATTAATGATTGGTTGCAATGATGATTATGTCGATCATGCATTAGAAATCATTGAAAATAGTTGTAGCCATCGTGAGCAAATGGTAGCACCGATCTCGCCAATGGGTGGTAATGCGGATTCGTATATTCCGAAGCCTGTTAAAGTCGAAGTAGGTGGCGCGACGGTCTTTGTATTACCAGTCGAAGCCTTTCACCAATTTTAGTAGGAGTGACTCATTGTGAAAGTAACTCAAGAAATGCGTGCGCAGCTAGAGGCGACGCAACAAAAACAACCGAAACAGCTGAATACGAAAGCCTCGTTTCAAAGTGTCGTCGGACAAGAGTCACAGAAGATGAAAGAAACGGAGCTTAACCGTCTGTTAGGCGACTTAACAAAGCAAGGGGAGAAAGTAGCGAAGTTTCGCTCATTCCCTGACTTGGGAAAATATAAACGAATGGTTCGCCAATTCATTCAAGAGGCGACGAACTATGGGTTGGAATTAGAACAGTCTCGGAAATGGGACCTTAACGGGGGTAATCAGACCTTATCACTCGTTAAACAAGTCGATGAAAAGCTAGTTCAACTAACCGACGATGTGTTAGATCAAGAAAAAGACTCGATCGATGTCTTAGATGTTATCGGTGAAATTAAAGGTTTATTGATGAATTTATACGCATAAATAGAACAGGATGACCAAAATGGAAACGTGGGAACAATTGCGAGATGTTCAACCCGTTGCAACACGTATGCTCCAAAACAGTATTGTCAAAAATAGAATGGCTCATGCTTATTTGTTTCATGGGCCTAAAGGGACTGGCAAACAAAACGCCAGTCTTTTATTTGCTATGCGCTATTTTTGTGAATCGGCTGACCCGCAATCGAGTGAACCGTGTGGTAGCTGTCGTTCGTGTAAACGAATTCAATCAGGTAATCACCCTGATGTCCACTGGATTGAGCCAGACGGTCAGTCGATTAAAAAAGACCAAATTGAGTTTTTACAAAAAGAATTCACATATACAGGGTTGGAATCGAATCAAAAAATTTATATTTTGTCTGAAGCTGATAAAATGACAACGAACGCCGCTAATCGGTTGTTGAAATTTTTAGAAGAGCCGAGTCAACAGACGGTCGCGATTTTAATGACCGAAAATGTTGGGTCGGTATTGAATACGATTTTATCTCGTTGTCAGCGTATTCAGTTTCATGCTTTAAACGACGACGATTTGTATCAACAGTTTGTCGAACAAGGTATTCCCGAAACGACGGCGAAAATGTTTGCGGCGTTGAATTTTGATCTGGCTGATGTGGAAACATATAACCAAGATAGCTGGTTTGCCGAAGCTCGAAAGATAGTGATACAATTAATAGATAAAGTCATGAATCCTAAAGAAGAAGGATATCTGTTTCTCCATCAAGTGTGGCTACAACATTTTCAGGAGCGCCACCAGCATGAGTTAGGTATAGACTTGTTACTACTGTGGTATCAAGACTTGATGTCCTATCATTTAGGCCGACAAGATCGTATTGTTTTAATTGACCAAACGGATCGGTTAAAACAATTTCAATATACCGTATCATTACAAGAGACTAAGGCGTGTGTATATGAATTGCTTCAAACGAAGCGTAAAATAGCCTATAACGTTCACAATACACTTGCAATGGAACATTTAGTCCTTCAATTGCAGAGGTGATAGAGTGTGATAGAAATTATCGGTGTCCGCTTTAAACAAGTGGGTAAAATATATTATTTTGATCCAGGCGATTTATCATTAACGACAGATGATTACGTTATTGTTGAAACGTCACGTGGTATTGAGTTTGGCCGTGTCGTGATTTCCAATCGTCAAGTGGATGAAGAAGATGTCGTGTTACCGCTTAAGAAGGTTATTCGCGTGGCGGATGATAAAGATAAATTAACGGTTTCTGAGAATAATGACATGACGAAAGAAGCTGTTTCGGTTTGTAAAGATAAAATAAAAGAGCATCAATTAGATATGAATTTAGTTGATGCAGAGTACACGTTTGACCGAAATAAAATCATTTTTTATTTTACAGCGGAAGGTCGCGTGGATTTCCGTCATTTAGTGAAAGATTTAGCATCTGTGTTTAGAACACGTATTGAATTGCGTCAAATCGGCGTGCGTGATGAAGCAAAAATGCTAGGCGGCATTGGACCGTGCGGACGTATGCTTTGTTGTTCTACGTTCTTAGGAGATTTTGAACCAGTGTCGATTAAAATGGCAAAGGACCAAAACTTATCGCTAAATCCAGCGAAGATCTCAGGTCTATGTGGCCGACTCATGTGTTGCTTAAAGTATGAAAACGATATGTACGAAGAAGCGAAACAAGAACTTCCGGACATTGGCGAAAGTTTAACGACATCTAACGGTGAAGGAAAAGTCGTTGGGTTAAATATGTTAGAACGTCTTGTGCAAGTTGAATTAAGTGAATTAGAGCGCACGGTTGAGTATACTGTTGATGAATTGATCGATGAAGGTGCGCTTAAAGTGTCAGCAACAGAGTAATGAGGTGGATGTTGTGAACAAAAAGGAAGTGTTGAACCGTTTTTCGCATTTGGAAAAACAGTTTCAAGAATTACAGCAAGATTTTTCGTTGTTGAAAAGTGATCTTGTGCAATTGATGGAAGAGAATCACCAGTTGTCGCATGAGAATCATCATTTGCGTCAACGTGTGGAAGATTTGACGCAAGATGAACCGGCGAAACATGAACATAAAGCAGCGAAACGTGTTGGTGAAGGGTATGATAATTTAGCACGTATTTATGAAGAAGGCTTCCATATTTGTCACGTCTATTTCGGAACACCACGAGAAGAAGAAGATTGCATGTTTTGTTTGAAGTTTTTTAATTAAATAGCTCTTACATCGAACATCCTTTACTGCTATTTGTAGTAAAGGATGTTTACTGTAAGGATAGAATGTAGAGATCATCTCAGGAGAGGAAGCGGCTGTATGGTAGAATTAAAAGGCGATGAACGAATTGATTATTTATTTACGGACGATGAACGTCAAGTGATCCAAAGTCCGTCTGCTTTCGCTTTTTCAGCTGACGCCGTGTTGTTAGCTGATTTTACATATTTACCAGTGAAGCGAGGGCGTGTGATGGATTTGTGCACAGGAAACGGTGTTATTCCGTTGTACTTATCCAAGCGTTCGAATGCATCGATCTATGGTGTCGAAATCCAAGAGCGCCTTTATGATATGGCCGTGCGAAATGTCAAGCTGAATCAGCTAGAAGACCAACTTGAGATGGTCCACGGTGATATCCGTGACGTATCGAAACAGTACAATCAACAGTTCGATGTCGTCACGTGTAATCCACCCTATTTCAAGACAGAATCAAAAGATAAACAAAATCAAAACGAGCATTTAACCATTGCGCGCCACGAAGTATACGGCGGACTAAGTGATGTATTACAAGCGTGTAGTCGCACAGTGAAATCAGGTGGTAAGGTGTCTATCGTACATCGTCCGAATCGGTTAACTGAGATCATGACACTAGCCGAAACGTACAAATTAGCGATCAAACGATTGAAGTTTGTTTATGCGAAACCTGATCGCGATGCGACGATGGTGCTCATTGAATTTTTAAAAGATGGAAAGCCGGATATCAAAGTCGAACCACCGTTTTATATTCATCAAGAAAATGGTGATTACACGGATGCGATGAAGGCGATTTTGCACGGGTAGAAAGGAATGTGTGGCAATGGTTCAACGTCAAAAAAGTTTTTCAAAAGAAGTAGTTCCGACCTTATATATCGTCCCAACACCGATTGGCAATTTAGATGATATGACGTTTCGAGCTGTGAATGTGCTTCACCAAGTCGATTTGATTGCTTGTGAAGATACACGGCAGACGAAGAAGTTGTTAAATCATTTCGATATAGACGGAGCGTTAGTGAGTTTTCATGAGCATAGTGATGAAGCAAAACGAGCCAGTTTGTTAGCGGATTTACGTGAAGGAAAATCGATAGCGCTAGTTAGTGATGCCGGCATGCCCCTTATATCAGATCCTGGCTATACGTTGGTGCGTGATGCACGCGAAGAAGGGTTGCATGTTGTCGCGTTACCAGGGGCGAATGCGGCGTTAACAGCTTTAGTCGCATCAGGTTTGCCGACAGATAGCTTTACGTTTGCAGGGTTCTTACCGAAAAAGGAACAAGATATGCGGAAACGACTTGAAGCGTTAGATCAAACGGGACATACGTTAGTGTTTTATGAGTCGCCTTATCGTGTAAAACAAACCGTTAAGCGTATGGCGGATGTTTATGATGAAACGCGTCGGGTTACACTGGCAAGAGAGTTAACGAAAACGTTCGAAGAGTATGTTTCAGGGACGATTCGTGAGGTCTATGAATGGGTGGAGTCTAATGATGCTACAATACGTGGTGAATTTTGCATCACTGTTGAACCAGCCGATCTGGACAACCAAGAAATTGAACGATGGTGGGATTCGTGGACAATTATTGAACATGTTGATTACTATAAAGCGAATGAAGGTATCAAAACGAAAGCAGCGGTTAAAAAGGTAGCTGAAGATCGAGGTGTTCCGAGTCGTGACGTGTATGACGCTTATCACGAGTCGTAAAAACAAATAAAGCGGGGAATAGTCATCCCCGCTTCATCGATTGAATGTCATTACATTTTCTTTTGAATTTCATCAATCAGCTGTTGAGCGCCTTCTTTACTAAGCACGATGTTTCCGTCGCCAACGGTAATGTTGTCGTTTGAAACTTCGCCAGTAATTTGGCACGCCATGTTTGGTTGGTATTTCTTAAGGACGATTTGATCGTCGTCAACGTAAATTTCTAGTGCGTCTTTCACGTTGATGTCTAGTGTACGACGAAGTTCAATAGGGATAACCACTCGGCCTAATTCGTCGACTTTTCTTACAATACCTGTTGATTTCATTTTGTTTCTCCCCTCTTGATCATAGTTTCGCTATCTTTCAAGACTAAATTTACCACTCTTTGTATGTATAGTCAATTAATTAAAAGGCAATTCCTAACAAAGTGTTTCATTTTTAAACAACATACATGATTGGTCAAGATGAAAGGGCTTGAAAAATGATGAACAATGAAAAACAATGGAAATCAACGCGCTAAATCGTTACAATAGAACATAACTGAGTATAATTATAATGGAACAGAAGTGTAGGAGGTTTATAGATGCCAGAGGAGAAGAATACGTTTTATATTACAACACCGATCTATTATCCGAGTGGTAATTTACATATTGGGCATGCGTATACGACTGTTGCGGGTGACGCTATGGCTCGATATAAGCGGTTAAGAGGCTACGACGTCATGTACTTAACCGGAACAGATGAACACGGGCAAAAGATTCAACGCAAAGCGGAAGAAGATGGTGTGTCACCTAAAGAGTATGTGGATGATATCGTCAGTGGTATTCAATACTTGTGGGATAAGCTTGATATTTCGCATGACGATTTCATTCGTACAACGGAAGATCGTCACAAAGCAATCGTGGAGAAAATTTTTGATCAGCTCCTCCAGCAAGGGGACATTTATCTCGATGAATATGAGGGTTGGTATTGTACGCCGTGTGAATCATTCTTTACGGATCGTCAATTAGAAGATGGTAATTGCCCAGACTGCGGTCGTCCAGTTGAGAAAGTAAAAGAAGAATCGTATTTCTTCAAAATGAGTAAATACGTGGACCGTCTCGTGCAGTTTTACGACGATAATCCTGGCTTCATTCAACCAGAATCGCGTAAAAATGAAATGTTAAGTAACTTTATTGAACCGGGCTTAGAAGATTTAGCGGTATCACGTACAACATTTGATTGGGGTATTAAAGTGCCTGGTGATCCTAAGCACGTTATTTATGTATGGATCGATGCGTTAACGAACTACATTACAGCGCTCGGTTATGGAACAGAAAATGACGAACGTTACCAAAAATATTGGCCAGCTGACGTTCACTTAGTCGGTAAAGAAATTGTCCGTTTCCATACGATTTATTGGCCGATCATGCTCATGGCACTTGATTTACCATTGCCGAAAAAAGTATTCGCGCACGGTTGGTTACTCATGAAAGATGGCAAAATGTCGAAGTCTAAAGGAAACGTCGTCGACCCAGTCGATTTAATTGATCGTTACGGATTAGATTCACTACGTTATTATTTATTACGTGAAGTCCCGTTTGGTTCGGACGGTGTTTTCACGCCAGAAGCATTCGTTGAGCGTTCTAATTACGATTTAGCGAATGACTTAGGTAACTTATTAAATCGAACGGTCGCAATGATTAACAAATACTTTGATGGTCAAGTTCCAGCGATCAAGTTAAATGAAACAGATTATGATAAAGACTTAATGGCATCGGCGGAAGAAACGAAACAAAAAGTCGAAGAAGCGATGGATAAGATGGAGTTCTCTGTCGCGTTATCGACATTATGGCAGTTTATTAGCCGCACGAATAAATATATTGATGAAAACGAACCATGGGTATTAGCGAAAGATGACGCACAACGTGATCGCCTAGGCAATGTCATGGCCCACTTAGTCGAGTCATTACGTAAAATCGCGATTATGCTTCAACCTTATTTAACGTCAACACCACAAAATATGTTTGAACAGTTAGGGTTGCAAGATGAAACGTTACAAACGTGGGATAGCATCGCGCAGCATGACCTGATTCAAAACGCGCAAGTCGTGAAAAAAGGTCAGCCGATTTTCCCTCGTTTGGATACAGATGAAGAGGTGCAAGCAATCGTCGATATGATGACGAAAAATGCACCGAAACAAACAGAAGAGCAAGAAGAAAACGAAGAAGAATCGTCGAATGAGATTACGATCGATGATTTCTTTAAAGTTGACTTCCGTGTCGCTGAAGTCATTCATGCAGAGCCTGTCCCGAAAACGGATAAATTACTGAAGATTCAACTCGATTTAGGCTATGAAAAGCGTCAAGTTGTCTCGGGTATTGCTGAAACATATTCACCAGATGATTTACTCGGTAAGAAAGTCATCTGTGTGAGTAACTTAAAACCAGCTAAACTACGTGGCGAATTGTCAGAAGGTATGATCTTAGCTGGCGAAGACGATGATGGTCGTTTAAGTCTAGCGACGATTGACCAAACGTTACCAAATGGAACACAAATTAATTAATGTATAAAGAAAAAGGGGCGTCTGTCGTCCCTTTTTCACGTCGATAAAAGGAGTGTGAACACGATGTTATTCGATACACATGTACACTTGAATGCTGATCAATTTATGGATGATCGTGATGAGGTGATTCAACGCGCATTAGACGAAGGGGTCACCCACATGGTTGTCGTTGGGTTTGACCGAAAAACGATACCGCTTGCTATCGAAATTGCTGAACAATATGATTTTATTTATGCAGCAGTTGGTTGGCATCCTGTTGATGCGATTGATATGCAAGATGAGGATTTACAATGGATTGAAGAATTAAGTGCGCACGAAAAAGTCGTCGCCATTGGTGAGATGGGCTTAGATTACCATTGGGACAAGTCACCGAAAGACGTGCAAAAAGACGTGTTCCGTAATCAAATTGCTTTAGCGAAGCGTGTGAACATGCCGATTATTATTCACAATCGTGAAGCGACAGAGGATATTGTGGAGATTTTAAAAGAAGAACAAGCAGGCGATGTCGGCGGTATTATGCATTGTTATAACGACGATGTATCGTATGCGAAAGAATGTTTAGATTTAGGGTTTCATATTTCGTTAGGTGGCCCGGTCACATTTAAAAACGCGACCGATCCGAAAGTCGTCGCACAAGAGGTCCCAATGGATAAATTGTTAATCGAAACAGATTGTCCATTTTTAGCGCCTCATCCTAATCGCGGGAAACGAAATGAACCAGCTTATGTAAAACTCGTTGCTGAAAAAATTGCTGAGTTAAATGATATGGCAATAGAAGATGTAGAAAAAATCACAAATCGTAACGCCAAAACGTTATTTGGCATTGATTAACCTGACGTGTCATAGACTAGTGTTACCCTGTACGTATAAAAACGGTTAGCATTGGCGATGATGTTGTTGAACCTAGGAACAAACGCGTTTGTCAAAAACTATCAAACTTTGTCATCAAGATGTAATATTCTGTTGAAACGTTTTTAGTTGACTTATAGGTGTGGGGTGCCTATAATCGATTGCGTACAAGGAGGCATATGTTATGGCAAGTATTGAACAGGCAAATGGAAGTGTGAAGCGCTTCACAACGCCAAAAAGCATGACAATCATGTTTTTAGCAGTAGTTGTTGCCTTTTTCTCAGTTGCCATGTTTATCTCTGATTCTATGAAAGCCGAAGTGACTGTTTCAATCAACGGTGAGGAAGAGACTGTTGTCACGACTGCTGAAACAGTGGAAGACTTAATGGCTGAATTAGACATTGAAGTCGGTAAACATGACGAGTTATCGCGTTCATTAAACGCATCTGTAGAAGAAGGAATGCAAATTACGTATAACGAAACAGATCAAGTCCACGTTACAATAAATAATGAAACTAGTGAATACTATACAACTGAAGATACCGTACAAGCATTTTTAAATGACCAAGACATTGAATTATCGCAGCATGATCGAATGACAGTCGATGAATCGGATCGAATCGAGAACAATATGCACATTGCGATCGACCGAGCAGTTGAAGTCACGATTAACGACGGCGGTGAAACAAAGACGGTCATGGAACCGAATAAAACGGTTCAGAAACTATTAGCCGAACAAGATATTAAGCTAGACGACAACGACCGTATTAATGTGGAACCAACTCAGAAAATCAAAGACAATCGTTCGATCGAAATCGTTCGCGTATCAACAGAATATGAAACAGTTGAAAAAGATGTGCCATATGAAACAGAAACGCGTGAAGACGATTCTATGATGCGCGGTGAAAGTAAAGTCGTTCAATCAGGTCAAGAAGGTAAAAAAGTAGAAGAATATAAGATTACGAAAGAAAACGGCGAAGAAGTTTCGCGTGAATTAGTTGACGAAAAAGTTGTTGAAGAGAGCGAAAATCGTGTTGTGGCAGAAGGAACGAAATCACAACAAGTACAGTTAGCGTCTTCATCATCTTCTTCTGGCGGGTTCCAGACCTTTACTGCAACGAAATATACAGCGGATTGTTCAGGTTGTTCAGGAATAACCGCGACAGGTGTTGATGTTCGTAATACGATTTATTATAACGGTATGCGTGTCATTGCTGTTGACCCAAGTGTCATTCCGTTATATTCAACGGTTGAAGTGAAATATCCATCAGGTTCATTTAAAGCGATCGCACTTGATACAGGTGGCGCGATCAATGGACGTAAGATTGATATTTTAACAAACTCAACGTCTGATGCTTATCGCTGGGGCAGAAGATCTGTTCAAGTACGCGTACTTGATTAATATTTTCGCCTTTACAAGAATCCTGCTATACTATTCATGTGTAGCAGGATTTTTTTATGTTAAATGTTGACCAGAATAAAAGTGAGGCATACATGTGAAAATACAAGAGATCATTGTCGTTGAAGGACGTGACGACACTGCGAAAATTAAACAAGCCGTTGAAGCTGATACGATTGAAACAAATGGATCAGCGATAAACGACGAGACATTAGAACGCATTAAGCATGCGCAAGCTAAACGAGGCGTTATCATTTTTACAGACCCTGATTATCCCGGCGAGCGAATTCGGCGTATTGTTCAAGAGCATGTACCAGGATGTAAACACGCCTTCATGCCGAAAGATTTAGCAAAAGGTACGAATGGTCTTGGTGTCGAACACGCAACGAAACAAGCGATTCGTGATGCGCTGCAGTCCGTTTACGCCCTTCGAGAAGATGAACAAGAACCGATTGATTGGCGCCCACATTTATTAGCGTATGGCTTGTTTGGTGGCGCCCAAGCAAAAACGCGCCGTGAACAATTAGGCGAGCGTTTAAATATTGGCTATGCTAATGCGAAACAATTAGAAAAACGACTCACCATGTTCCAAATCACTGTATCAGAATTCGAGGCAACAATGGATCAGATTTTATTAGAGGAGCGACAGCAGACATGAAAGCGATAGCGACGATTACCCGAACAAAAGAGATTATGGCACGTCATGATTTATCGTTTAAAAAAAGTTTAGGTCAAAACTTTTTGATCGATGTGAACATATTAGAAAATATCGTGTCGAAAGCGGGCGTCGATAGTGAGACGGTTGCTATCGAGATTGGGCCAGGTATTGGTGCTTTAACCGAACAGTTAGCTAAAAAAGCGCACCATGTCTATGCGTTTGAAATCGATGGTCGGTTGATCGATGTATTAGCCGATACGATGAGTCCATACAGTAATGTTACAGTGACACATGAGGATATTCTTAATGTTGATTTAAAGCAATTTATCGCCGAACATGTCCCGAGTGATAAACGAGTTAAGGTCGTCGCTAATTTGCCGTATTATGTGACGACACCGATTTTGATGAAGCTGTTAACGAGTGATTTACCGATTGAATCGATTACCGTCATGATGCAAAAAGAGGTGGCCACTCGTATGGCAGCGAGTCCGAACACGAAAGATTACGGGTCGTTGTCGATTGCCGTGCAATATTATACGACGTCAAATGTGATCATGACTGTGCCGAAGACGTGTTTTATGCCGCAACCGAATGTGGACTCGGCGATTTTGCAATTAAATGTCAGGTCTGAGCCGTATGTTGATGTCATTGATGAGGATTTATACTTTGACATTGTTCAGGCTAGTTTTGGACAACGGCGGAAAACATTGCGCAATAATTTGAAACGCGTGTTTAGTGATCTTAGCGCCGAAGAATTAGACCAGGTATTTTTAGCATCTGATATTGATAGTAAAAGGCGTGGGGAGTCGCTATCTTTAGAAGAGTTTGCTCAATTAGCGGATGCGATTCATCCGTTTGTTAGATCATAAATCATGATGAATTTGACCGGGAGATGATGGGCATCTCTCGTTTTTTTATGCTAAACAATCGTTGTGAAATGCACAATTTTCTGCGCGCTTAATATGTTGTATAAGAAGGGCATGCGCGGAAAGGACGTACGATATGGCTTGGCAAAAAGGAGACATGGTCACACGTTATTCTCATAACCATGATTTATTGTTTCGTGTGCAGTATCAACAAGGGGATAATATCATCTTATATGGGGAAAACTTTCGGTTAGAAGTTGATGCACCGCAGTCAGACTTAAGGCGTGTCACAAACGATGAACGACAACAGTTAGAACAGCCAGTACGTGAAGATGAGGCGAGTTCATATAGAATGTTTCGACAAGATTATTATTTGCGCTCATTTCGTCATTATGCAACGACTGCGTTAAAAGAGGATCCGATTATTCAATTTCAATTATGTCCCAAAGTACTGCATATCGACGGGGACCAATTGTTTTTAAAAAAATGCATTATGTTATACAAACGGCTCGGATTACAAGTTCACGGCATACACGTTCAAGAATCAGAAATGCCAGAGAAAACGAAAGAATTGGTGCGAAAAATTCAGCCTGATGTGTTAGTCATTACGGGCCATGATGCTTATTCGAAAGATAAGGGAGACAAAGAAAATTTGCGGGCTTACCGCAATAGTAAATACTTTGTTGAAGCGGTTCGTGAAGCTAGAAGAGTGCAGCCGAGTTTAGATCAATTAGTGATTTTTGCTGGTGCTTGTCAGTCGCATTTTGAATCGCTTATTAAAGCAGGAGCAAATTTTGCAAGCTCACCGACGCGTATTAATATTCATGCGTTAGACCCTGTTTATGTAATCGCAAAGATAGGATTTACATCATTTATGGATCGCGTCGATTTATACGACGTTCTCCATAAAACCGTCACACGTGAAAAAGGTATTGGTGGAGTGGAAACAAGAGGCTTGTTTCGCGTCGGCTTGCCGTATATGCAAGGCCTGCCACACACCACCGAACAACCACAAGACAACGAACACCGTTCATAGCGGTGTTTATTTTTTGTTATAAATAATGTATGAATTTGCTGAATTCGGTCATGTTAAGAAAAAGAGGGCGATTTTTGTTGACATGCCAGTGTCCATATTGGTATAATTAAAAATTTTTGACTACGAGCAGGAAATGTGTTACAGTATTAATTAGTGAGGTGGAGTCTAATGGGGAAAACATTGGGTGAAATTAAAGAAACTTTAGATGTCAAAATTGGTCAGCGATTAACGTTAGAAGCGAATGGCGGTCGTCGTAAAACGATTGAACGTTGCGGTATATTAGCTGAAACGTACCCATCCGTTTTTATTGTTGAGCTTGATCAAGACGAGCATGCGTTTGAACGCGTGTCCTACAGTTATGCAGATGTTTTGACTGAAACGGTCAAAATTACCTTCTCAGACGAAATCACCAAGATGGCTTAATAAAGCCTATTGATTTTTACTTCTTTTTGTTAACGCCTTCAACACTTTCCATGTGTTAAATCCCTGTACGTACATAACATAAGAGTGTCGTGATACACGACAGAAGGGGTTGTCATCGTTGGGACGACGTGGTGTCATGTCAAATCGTTTCAAAGAGGAAATCGCTAAAGATCTCGGGTTTTACGACACGGTGCAAAAAGAAGGTTGGGGCGGCATCAAATCACGAGATGCTGGTAACATGGTGAAGCGAGCTGTTGAGATGGCGCAAGAACAAATGGAAAAGGAACAACGTTAAATCGTTGGGAAAGCAGGCCTTTTATAAGGTCTGCTTTTTTCTTATTCATTGATAACAACGCGTCGTTCGTATATGATACAATCACAACGACGAAAAAATAGTAGGTGAAAACGATGTTGTTTGAAAAAGCGCCAGCTAAAATTAACTTAACACTTGATGTACTACATAAACGTGATGACGGCTATCATGAAGTCAACATGATCATGACGACTGTTGACCTTTACGATCGGATGAGTTTTGAGGTGCTTGATCACGATGAGATTGTTGTCGAGTCAGAAAATCGTTTCGTCCCTGATAATGAACACAACTTAGCGTATCAAGCAGCCCAGCTGTTCAAACGTAAGCAAGGAATCACACAAGGTGTCAAAATTGGCATCGATAAACAAATCCCGGTTGCTGCTGGTTTGGCGGGTGGAAGTAGTGATGCTGCTGCCACATTGCGAGGCTTAAATCGATTGTTTGAAACGAATTTAACGTATGAACAATTAGAAGCGTTAGCTGAGGAAATCGGGTCCGATGTGCCTTTTTGTATTAAAGGAGGTACGCAATTAGCACAAGGACGAGGCGAAAAATTAACGAGTATATCACAACTTCCGCCGTGTTATGTCGTGATTGCGAAACCGAATATCGGCGTTTCAACGAAAGATGTGTATAAACAAGTTGACGTAGCGCAGATGAACCATCCTGATACTCAGGCTATGATCGAGGCGTTAGATGCGCAAGATTTTGATGGTGTGTGTAATCAGTTAAACAATGTGTTAGAGCCGATCACCGTTAATATGCATGAAGAAATTGCGCAAATTAAAGAACGGATGGAAAAAGCAGGGGCGCCAGGAGTACTCATGAGTGGTAGCGGCCCAACAGTTTATACACTCGTTCAACAAGAGGCTAAAGCGGAGCGAATTTATAACAGCTTGAAAGGGTTTTGTCACGATGTCTATGTCGTTCATGCCTTACGTTCATCATAGTCAATACAAATGATTCGTGGTATAGTGATACTTATTATTCGGTTTTTGAGGTGTAATGAATGAAACGTAGTCAACGGATAGCAGCCATGACGCATTATTTTAAAGAAAATCCGCGAGCACTCGTCTCCCTTCCTTTCTTTGTACGGACGTATGAAGCGGCGAAGTCGTCGATCAGTGAAGACATTGATATTATTGACGATATGTTTCGTCAATTAGGGATCGGTCGAATTGAGACGGTCTCAGGATATTCGGGCGGCGTCAAGTATGTTCCGGATTATCCGCTCGCATCGAGTCAGCAATTTGTCGATGAATTAATCGATTTGTTACAGGTTCCGTCCCGTATTTTGCCTGGCGGTTATTTATATATGAGTGATTTGCTTGGTCATAATTATTATATTCGCAGGATTGGTAAAATCTTCGGCGCAGCGTTTCAGCAAACGGAAGCGGATTATGTCGTGACCGTCGCCACTAAAGGAATTCCGATTGCTTACGCGGTTGCTGAAGCGCTCAATTTACCTGTGGTGATCATTCGTCGGGATCCCATTGTGACAGAAGGGTCGACGATTAGTATTAATTATGTATCCGGCTCATCGCGCAAAATCCAATCGATGGCTTTAGCTAAACGTCATATTGAACCCGGCTCTAATGTGATTTTAGTAGATGACTTCATGAAAGCGGGTGGGACGATTAAAGGTATGGAAAGCTTAATGGCTGAATTTGATGCAAAAGTCCAAGGCATTGGGGTACTAGCTGAAGCAGAAGATGAGGAAGAAGAACGTCGCGTGAATAACTACACGTCGTTATTAAAGATTCAAGATGTCAATGAAATAACGGGTGACGTTAGCGTCTTACGTGGCAATTATTTTGATCAATAAACGAAGAAGGGTGAGCAGCCCTTCTTTTTTTAATACTATTTTTGTCGCAAAATTATAAAAAAATAAATATTTTGGGCAGGAATTTCTAGTTGGCTGTTGAATGGTAACTGTAGAGTCCTATAAAATTTGCGTTCAAAGCTCGCGCAAATGGGGTCAGTTTATATTGTTAAAAGGTGGTGAGACAGAATGCAGGTTACAGACGTAAGGCTTCGTCGCGTGGACACGGATGGTCGCATGCGCGCTATTGCATCGATTACATTAGATGATGAATTTGTTGTGCATGATATTCGTGTCATTGATGGAAACAACGGGCTATTTGTAGCGATGCCTAGTAAACGAACGCCAGACGGAGAGTTTAGAGACATCGCCCACCCTATTAATTCTGGTACACGTGGTAAAATTCAAGATGCTGTCTTAGAAGAATACCATCGTGCTGGTGAAGAAGTGGAATATGAAGAAGCAGGTGCTTCTTAATATGGAATGAATAGAGATCCAATCGTGTCTGCGGTTGGGTCTCTTTTTTTATTATTAACCGAAAAATGGAACGGTAAAACATAAACTGTGGCGAAACGGTGATAATCCTGTGATTAAGTTGCATGATGCATGAATTTAAGATATATTCATATTGGATGATTGTAAGGGTTATCATACCGTTACAATCGAAAGTGTTAGCGATAGTTGGAGGGACAATCATGGCCAATCGAAACGCTGTGGTTTTAGCTGCTGGGAAAGGGTCCCGCATGAAATCACAATTATATAAAGTACTCCACCCAGTCTGTGGTAAAGCGATGGTCCAACACGTGCTTGATCAATTGCATCAAGTCGGTTTAAACCAAATCGTTACCATTGTTGGTCACGGAGCTGAATCAGTGCAAGAGCAATTAGGTGATCAAACACAATACGCAATTCAAAGCGAGCAGCTAGGAACAGGTCATGCGGTGCAGATGGCGAGTTCTGCGCTAGAAGGTGAAGAAGGAACTACTGTTGTCGTTTGTGGTGATACGCCGTTATTAACGGCTGACACGATAAGCCAATTAATGGATGAACATGAAGCACAAAACGCTAAAGTAACCGTGCTCACGACTGATGTCGATCAACCATCTGGCTATGGTCGTATCGTTCGACAAGCGAACGGTCAAGTTGAGAAAATTGTAGAAGAAAAAGATGCAACCGATGCGGAAAAAGCGATAACAGAAATTAATACAGGTACATATTGTTTTGACAATGCATTATTATTTGAAGCGTTAAAACAAGTGTCGAATGATAATGCTCAAGGTGAGTATTACTTACCTGACGTATTAGAGATTGCGAATCAACGCGGGGAAACGGTTGCAGCCTATCAGACGGCCAATGTAAATGAAACAGTTGGCGTCAATGACCGGGTGGCATTGGCTAATGCTGAAAAGTTAATGAAACAACGCATTAATGACCAGCATATGCGTGAAGGCGTTACGTTAATTGATCCTGACCAAACGTACATCGGACCTGACGTTACAATCGGGACAGATGTTACGATAGAACCTGGTGTCCATATCCACGGTGATACAGCGATCGGTTCGTTTTCACACATTGGTGCGCACTCTACAATTACCGATGCCACAATTGGTGAGAATACTGTGATTCGCCAAAGCGTCGTAACAGATAGCCAAGTCGGATCTAACGTCCAAATTGGTCCTTTTGCTCACATTCGCCCTGACAGCACATTAGCTGAAGGCGTTAAAGTAGGTAATTTCGTCGAAGTGAAGAAAACGTCAATGGCTGAAGGCAGTAAAGCATCTCACTTATCTTATTTAGGTGATGCAGAAATCGGACAAGACGTGAATGTAGGATGT
The DNA here is from genome assembly GCF_040545925.1 of Alkalibacillus flavidus. Classification (NCBI taxonomy): domain Bacteria; kingdom Bacillati; phylum Bacillota; class Bacilli; order Caryophanales; family Bacillaceae; genus Alkalibacillus; species Alkalibacillus flavidus. The sequence goes on along the minus strand of NZ_JBEPMX010000009.1, from coordinate 27,723 downwards.
GGCAGTATTACGGTCAATTATGACGGTCAGTCTAAACACAAAACGGTTATCGGGGATGATGCCTTTATTGGCTGTAATTCCAATTTAGTTGCGCCTGTTACGATTGAACAAGGTGCTTATGTTGCTGCAGGGTCGACAATTACGAAAAATGTTCCTGAAAAAGCACTCTCGATTGCACGTTCAAGACAAGAAAATAAAGAAGGTTATGTCGACCGGTTAAATAAACGGTCTTAACATAAGGATGTGAATTCCTAAAATAAAAACTTACAAGATGGTGGAGGTTCCTTTTTATGACTAATCAATACCAAGACTCTAGCTTAAAAGTATTTTCGCTAACGTCGAACCCAGAATTAGCGCAAGAAATTGCTGATTCAGTAGGTGTCGAACTCGGTAAATCGTCGGTTAAACGGTTTAAAGATGGTGAAGTCCAAATTAATATTGAAGAAAGTGTTCGGGGTTGTGATGTTTTCGTTGTTCAATCGACGAGCAACCCTGTTAATGAGCATTTAATGGAATTACTCATTATGATTGATGCGTTAAAACGCGTGTCAGCTCGGACGATTAATATTGTTATGCCGTATTATGGCTATGCACGTCAAGATCGTAAGGCGCGTTCTCGCGAGCCGATCACGTCGAAGCTTGTTGCTGATCTGTTAGAAACAGCTGGAGCTGACCGTGTTGTGTCAGTTGACTTACACGCAGCACAAATTCAAGGGTTCTTTAATATTCCGATTGACCACTTAATCGCTGGTCCGACGCTTTCTGATTACTTCTTAGATAAAGGGTTAGAAGATGTCGTTATCGTATCACCCGATCATGGTGGTGTAACGCGTGCTCGCCAAATGGCTGATCGTTTAGGCGCGCCGATTGCGATTATCGATAAGCGTCGCCCGCAGCCAAATGTTGCTGAAGTGATGAATATTGTTGGTAATATTGAGGGCAAAACAGCTATTCTTGTGGATGATATCATCGATACAGCTGGCACGATTACATTAGCAGCCAATGCGATGATCGAAAACGGCGCGAAAGAAGTTTATGCTTGCTGTACGCACCCAGTTTTATCGGGACCTGCAATTGAACGTATTGAGAATTCAGCGATTAAAGAATGTGTTGTGACAAACACTATTAACTTGTCTGATGACTTAGGCACTGACAAAGTCGTCCGTTTGTCGGTCGGTGATTTAATCGGTGAATCGATCAAACGCGTCCATGAACACCGTTCGATTAGCTCTCTATTTGATTAATAATTTTACTTTTTCGTTTAAAACGGTATAATAGAGGGTAAGAGTAAATATCAGATATTTTCTAACAAACGGAGGTTGAATACACATGGCAGCAGTAATTCAAGCGCAAGAAAGACAAGACACTACACGTTCTGAAACAAAACAGATTCGTGCAGCGGGTCGCGTACCGGCAATTGTTTACGGTAAAGGGAAAGACCCAATCACGGTTTCAGTAGATAGTATGGATTTACTTAAGAAAGTAAGAGATGAAGGCCGTAACGCGGTGTTCTCTTTAGAAATTGAAGGTGGCAAGTCGTTAAATGCGATGCTTTACGATTATCAAACAGATGTTGTAAAGAATGATTTAACGCACGTTGACTTCTATCTAGTCGATATGTCTACTGAGGTTGACGTTGAAGTGTCTGTCAATATTGAAGGCGAATCGAAAGGTGAAAAGGAAGGTGGCGTCCTGCAACAAACAATGCATATGCTAAACGTTCGTGCAACGCCGCGTAATATTCCTGAAGATATTACCATCGATTCGAACGAATTAGACATTGGTGACAGTGTAACGGTAAGTGATTTGAAATCTGGTAAGAATTTTGAAATTCTAGATGACGAAGATACAACAATCGTTACGATCTTACCACCACAACAAGAAGATGTTCCTGAAGTAGGCGAAGAAGGAACAGCAGCTGAAGACACTGAGCCTGAAGTGATTAACGAGAAATCCGAAGACGAAAACGAAGAATAATTTGATATTTACTTGAAGTGAACAGATCGAAGTCAACTTATGTTGTGCGCTTCGATCTGTTTTTTCCTTATAATTACATAGTCGTTTAAAAGGAGTTAAGAACCATGAAGTGCATCGTAGGCCTTGGCAATCCAGGCTTAAAATATAAAAAAACACGGCATAATATCGGCTTCCAAGTGATCGATCATTTGGTAAGTCAAGAAAACTGGAAATTAAAAAAAGATAAATTCAAAGGTCATTACGTCCAAGAAAACTGGCACGGCGAACGCGTATTATTACTAAAACCTCAAACCTACATGAATTTATCCGGTCAATCAGTACGTGAAGCGGTTGATTATTTCAATCTAGAGCCGTCAGACGTACTGGTTATTTATGATGACCTTGATCTTCCTACAGGCAAGATACGTCTACGTCAAAAAGGTGGACACGGTGGTCATAACGGAATCAAAGACATTATCAATCAACTAGGCACTAAGGAATTTAATCGCTTACGGTTTGGTATCGATAAACCAGAAGGCGAATTATCGGTCGTTGATCACGTTTTAGGTAAATTCTCAAAAGCAGAACAAAAAACGATCGAACCATCAATACAAGATGCTGCACGCGCGTGTGAAGCATGGTGTGAAAAGCCATTTTTAGAAGTCATGAACGATTTTAATCAATAATAGACTCGAATATGAACCCTTCACGTTGGTTACGCTAAATCATAGTATGACTGATATAAGGGAGGGTTTGGTGTGGCCCATGTGGTATGTCGCCATTGTCAAAAAGAAATACAACACGTCGCAGATGACGAATCGTTACATCAATGGTTGCGTCAAGAAACGACTGAATCAGAATTTCGTGACATATTAAGAATGGACGAGACAGGTGTGTTGCACATTATGCTTGTTTGTGAAGAGTGTGAAGAGATATTAGCACAAAATCCGAATTTGTTTGAACATGATTATTTCATTCATTAGTTGGGGTTGGGGCAGAAGGTTATTACATTGTGCAAAAGATGAATGTTCGAGCATCATATCAGTTAAGCACTTATGAAGCGGAATCAAAATGCGTAGACTCCTGTGGGAACAGCACGAGTCTCGAGACCCCGAGAGATGCACCTGCGTCTTCTAGCAGTGCTTCGTAGCAGGCTTCCTCGGTGCAAGTTGCAAGGTAGCTTACTCGATGATGTTGCCTGGCTTGAGCCGTGCCCACGGAAAGCGAAGCGTTTTGATGGAGCGTCATTCAAGCAGAAAAACCGAACGATTTATTTTATTAAAATCGTTCGGATTTTACTTTGTTTAATTAGGCTTTGTTCCAAGCTCATTTTTCTGTTGGGTAAAAGGGGGAGTACGGCATGAAGAACGTCAAAGACTATTTAGCATTACAAGATGATTTTACGACCATGATTGCTGGTTTAGAGCATGATATGAATGAACAACAAGTGTCCGGCTTAACGAATCCCATGCGTGCTGTTTTGGCCGGTGTATTAGCTGAATCCACAGAACGACCAGTTGTCTATGTCACACATCAATTATCCCAGGCGCAAAAAGTATATGAAGAGTTATCAGCAGTGGCAGACGAACCAGAAGATATCCATCTCTATCCGGCGAATGAATTATTAGCAGCGGAAATCGTGTCGGCTTCTCCTGAATTAAAAGCACAACGATTAGAAGCATTAAAGCTTTGGCGCAAACGACAGCAAGGAATTCTAATTGTTCCTGTGTCTGCATTCAAGCGATTGTTACCACCTGCTGAGATGCTCGATCATTATGAAGTGTCATTAACAGTTGGTGAAGAGTCGCCACCAGATGATGTCGTGGCGAATATGCATCATCTCGGCTATAAAATGGTCGAACTCGTTGATGCCCCGGGCGAAATGAGTCGTCGTGGTGGTATAGTGGATGTTTATCCTTTAACGGAATCATACCCGATACGAATCGAATGGTTTGATGATGAAGTCGAATCGATTCGTTATTTTGATGCTGAATCGCAAAGGTCTCAAGGTGAAATCGAGACGATCGATATTAGCCCAGCTGAAGAATTTATCGCAACAGCTGAGCAAATGGAAAAAGCAGCGACGGAACTTAAAATGTTGCGCCAAGAGATGATTCAGCAACTTGATGATAAAACAGACCGTCAACAATTGTATGATCATGTGAACTACGATATCGAACGACTTGAACAAGGTGAAGTGTTTGATGGCATTTCACAATATGTCCCGCAATTGTACGGTCAAAAAACGAGTTTACTAGATTACTTTCCAGATCAAACAGTGCTTATGCTAGACGAAATGAGTCGTATATCAGAAACGGCTGAGCAGCTCGACCGTGAAGAAGCGAATTGGTACACAGATATGCTTGAGCGTAAGTCAATGCTTCGAGGATTGTCATTGTCGTTTGATTGGTTGACTGTTTGGCAAGGTATGACGTACCCAAAAGTGTATATGTCGTCATTTTTACGCCATATCCCGAATACGAAACCGGAAAATGTCATCAATATGTCGAGTCGGCAAATGCAGCAGTTTCACGGACAAATGAACTTATTAAAAACCGAGATGGATCGTTGGTTTGAAGCGCAATTCTCTGTCGTTATTGTGGCGGCTAATGAGGAGAGAGCTGAACGTGTCGAACGTGTGCTAGCTGATTATGAGATGACAGCTAACCGCGCCCAAGATACAACGGCCTTGCCTGTCGAGCAGCCGATTGTCATCACGGGATATATTAGCGAAGGGTTTGAAATGTCTGGTTATCGTTTAGCAGTCTTAACAGAAGAAGAATTGTTCAAAAAGAAAATGCCGAAGAAACGTAAAAAACAGACGTTATCAAACGCCGAACGAATCAAAAGTTATCAAGAGTTAGAAACAGGCGACTATGTCGTTCACACGAATCATGGTATCGGTAAATATTTAGGGATTGAAACGTTACAAGTAAATGATGTGCATAAAGATTATATGGTGATTCGTTATTCGGGTAATGATAAATTATTCGTGCCCGTTGAACAAATCGACCAAGTGCAAAAATACGTCGGGTCTGAAGGTAAAGAGCCGAAACTGTATCGTTTAGGTGGCACGGAATGGAAGAAAGTCAAATCGCGTGTTAAATCATCGGTTGAAGACATCGCTGATGATTTAATTAAGTTGTATGCCGAGCGCGAATCGTCGAAAGGCTTTGCGTTTTCACCTGATGATGATATGCAACGCGATTTTGAAGCGGCTTTTCCATATGAGGAAACAGAGGACCAAATGCGTTGTATTGATGAAGTGAAAACGGATATGGAAAAAGAGCGCCCGATGGACCGGCTATTATGTGGTGACGTGGGTTATGGTAAAACGGAAGTCGCGATACGGGCGGCGTTTAAAGCGATCATCGATAATAAGCAAGTGGCGATGTTAGTCCCAACGACGATTTTAGCGCAACAACATTATGAAACGTTTAAAGAACGGTTTGAAGAATACGGCATTAATGTACGTGTGCTAAGCCGATTCCAAACGAGTAAACAACAGAAAGAGACGATCTCTGATTTACAAAAAGGACTCGTCGATGTCGTGATTGGGACGCACCGTTTACTGTCTAAAGATATTCAGTATAAAGATTTAGGCCTCCTCGTTATTGATGAAGAACAGCGCTTCGGTGTGAAGCATAAAGAGAAGATTAAACAAATTAAAGCAAATCTTGATGTGCTGACGCTCACGGCAACACCGATTCCGCGTACTTTGCATATGTCGATGGTCGGCGTGCGTGATTTATCTGTTATTGAAACGCCGCCGGAAAACCGTTTCCCGATTCAAACATATGTTGTGGAATATAATCCACCGTTCATTCGTGAAGCCATCGAACGAGAAATGGCACGTGATGGGCAAGTTTTCTTTTTATACAATCGTGTCGATATGATCGACCGAGTGGCCGCTGAGATCGATGAATTGGTGGACGATGCGCGGGTCGCTTTTGCGCACGGTCAAATGAATGAACGCCAGCTTGAGAATATTATGTTTGACTTTCTAGAAGGCAATTATGATGTGTTAGTTAGCACAACCATTATCGAAACAGGCGTCGATATCCCGAATGTGAATACGTTAATTGTCAATGATGCGGACCGCATGGGGTTAAGTCAGCTTTATCAATTGCGCGGGCGTGTTGGGCGTTCGAATCGATTGGCGTACGCTTATTTCACCCACCAGCAAGATAAAGTGTTGTCAGAAGTGGCCGAGAAACGGCTTGAAGCGATTAAGGAATTTACCGAATTAGGCTCAGGATTTAAAATCGCCATGCGTGATTTATCGATTCGGGGAGCCGGTAATTTATTAGGGACAGAACAACATGGCTTTATCGATTCAGTCGGTTTTGACCTCTACTCGCAAATGTTGAACGAGGCGATTCAAGCGAAACAAGAAGGTAAACCATATGAAGAGACGAAGCCGTTTGAGGTTGAAATGACCCTTTCACTTGATGCATATATTCCGAGTGATTATATTCAAGATGAAACGCAAAAGGTTCAAATGTATAAACGAATTCATGCGGTGCAAGACGTTCAAGAAATATTTGAGTTAAAAGACGAAATGTTAGATCGGTTCGGACCCTATCCTCAAGAAGTCGATGAACTGATGCAAGTCGCGCGCATTCGTTTGTTAGCGCAGCAAGAACGGGTCGAAACCGTGCATGAGAAAAACAACATGATTGAACTCATGATGGAAGAAGAAGCGAGTTTATCCGTCGATGGTTCGGCGTTGTTCATGTTAGCGAATGAATACGGTCGCATGGTGCAACTCGGGACGGAAGGTAATAAGTTAAAGATTATGATTCAGTACGAACGGAAACAAAAAGCTGAACGTTATAATGTGTTAGAGGACATCTTATCGAAATTACACCAGGTGAAAAAACAACCAACGAATGCATAGTTTTCTTCTTTTGCTTCATACTACAAGCACGTACCAAACATGAGACTCATCTAAAGATGGGTAGACATCAGAGAAAGTGGGGATTGAACAGTATGAAAGCGACAGGAATTGTACGCCGTATTGACGACTTAGGACGTGTGGTGGTTCCGAAAGAAATAAGACGCACATTGCGAATACGTGAAGGTGACCCGCTTGAGATTTTCGTTGATCGTGATGGAGAAGTGATTTTGAAGAAGTATTCGCCGATTAATGAATTAAGTGAATTTGCTCAGGAGTATGCTCATGCCTTATTTGATGCAACGGGCTATAAAGTTTTAGTGTCAGATCGGGATGAGTATATAGCAGTCGCTGGCGCGTCGAAAAAAACGTATTTAAAACAACCGATTGGCCAAGCAATCGAAAAAGCGATGGAGAAACGTGAAGCGGTTGTGGAGCGCCAAGAATATTCAGTGGATTTGATCCAAGGACAAGATGAAACGTTACCGTCGTATATTATCCAACCGATTGTATCAAACGGCGACCCGGTTGGTAGTATTATCATGTTCGCTGAGCATGGATCATTATCGGATATTGAAATTAAAGTGTGTGAAACGGCGAGTAACTTTTTAGCAAGACAAATGGAATAGTCGTCATTATCTGTCCGGCTGTCTTATGTTTTTATGCTATAATGGACATGGATTATATCGTAAAAGAGGTTTTCTATGGCGCGGGCGGATGAATGGATTAAAGGGACAGTCTTGTTAACGATCGCAGGACTTGTAGGCAAAATATTAGGCATGGTTTACCGGATTCCACTGCAAAATTTAGCGGGTGATGAAGGGCTGTATATTTATCAGCAAATATACCCGTTTGTATCACTAGCTTTGTTATTATCTATATATAGTTTCCCAAGTGCGGTATCTCATGTCTTAACACACCAAACGTCACAAAACGCCCAGATACGTTGTAAAAACGCATCTGCGGTGTTTTATTTATTAGGGGGCGTTGGGCTTTTTTTGAGTGTTAGCTTATTTGTATTAGCCCCATGGGTTGTTCAGCTCATGGGCGATGCGGATTTGTTAAATGCGGTAAGAATGAGCAGTTTGTTATTTCTACTCATTCCCGTAACGTCGTTTTATCGTGGATGGTTTCAAACGCATAATCATTCTAATATGGTGGCGTTGTCACAAGTGATCGAACAAGTTGTAAGGGTGTTATTGATTATTGTGGCAACCGTTGTGATAACTCAAACGGCTTTATCACCATATGCGTTAGGGTATGCCGCGAGTATAGCAACGATAGTGGGAACGGTGGCAGCGATTGGTGTTTTAATAGTGGTAGAGAGACGGCAACATCGTGACTCCATCTATTGGCAATCGACCGTTCGCCCTTCGCGTCCACTCGTTAAATCATTGTTTGTTGGTATCGTGATTTACGGCATGACACATGTCTTGCATTTAATGATTCAAATGGTTGATGTGTTAACGATGGTTCAGAGTTTACAGCAATTTGGTTACCTGTTTGAAGAAGCGAAAGTAATGAAAGGGGTTTATGATCGCGGTAATCCGTTGATTCAATTAGGGTTAGTGTTTGGATCAGCTTTAGCGTTTGCGGTCGTCCCAGCCCTTCAATCAGATGATAGGACATCTTCTGCCGGAGATGAGCAGCTAGCGGTTAAAGTGACATGGCTATTGTCTTTAAGTGCATCAATTGGACTAATCGTCATTATGCCATGGTTGAATCCGTTGTTTTATCAATCAATGGACGGAACGAGTGCGATTCGCTGGATGATGTTCCTCGTGTTTTTCTTATCGGTGATGATGACGATCTCAGTCATCTTACAACGCTACGGTTTACGTTTGCAGCAATTATGGTTGTTAGCGCTATTAATCGTGTTGAAGGTTATATTGAATCAATGGCTCATCCCGTCTTTCGGAATAGAAGGGGCTAGTCTAGCTTCTGTTGTTGCGAGTGTGATCGTCCTGGCGCTATTTTTAGTGATATTACAGAAGCAATGGGATGGTTGTGGTTTATATCCATTCATAATGCGTGCAACGACGACTGTTTTGATAATGGGAATTGTTGTGTATAGTTTGTCGTTTAGTTTGCGATCTTTTGGATTATTACAAGAGGAGAACCGTTTTGTATTGAGTGTCGTTGTCCTTGTACTGTGTAGCGTAGGTGTTCTCACAATGGCGATGACGATCCGCTATGTCAGGTTATTTACAACAGAGGAAAAACATCGATTTCATCATATCCCTTATGTCGGTCGATGGTTTCAAGATTAATAGAAAGAAGGGAAGTATATGGGGCAGATACATATTATCGGATTAGGGGCAGGGTCTATAGATCAATTGCCCTTAGGAGTTTATCGTAAGTTGCAACAAGCAGACAATGTTTATACTCGTACCCTTGATCACCCTGTGATTGCGTCATTGCAATCAGAAGGGGTATCGTTTACGAGTTATGATCATATCTACGAATCGAATGATGACTTTGAAACGGTTTACGACACGATAGCGCACGACTTAATTAGTCGAGCTCAAAACGATACAATTATTTATACCGTGCCAGGCCACCCTATGGTTGCTGAGCAGACGGTACGGTTGTTATTGCAAGCAGAAAGTGACTCACTAGAGGTCACGATTGACGGTGGCCAAAGTTTTATCGATCCGCTATTATCAGCGGTGCAAGTGGACCCGATTGATGGGTTCCAGTTGCTTGATGGAACAGCATTAGACCGCGATACGATTGAATATGAACACCATCTGTTTATTAGCCAAGTGTTTGATTCGTTTACAGCATCAGATGTGAAGTTAACACTTATGGAAGATTTACCGCATGACTATCCGATTACGATTGTTCATGCGGCGGGTAGTGACGAAGCGTGGCAACAAACCGTTCCGTTGCATGAATTAGACCATGATTTCCCGGTTAGTAATTTAATCACGTTATACGTGCCAGCACAAAGCCGAGATCAGTTGCATCATACGTTTAAAGCATTACGAGAAGTCATTGCCCGTTTGCGCGGCCCAGGCGGTTGTCCGTGGGATCAGAAGCAGACACATGAATCGTTAAGGCCTTACTTAATCGAAGAAGCGTACGAAGTGATTGAGGCGATTGATCAAGAGGATGATGATCATGTCGCTGAAGAACTCGGCGATGTGTTACTCCAAGTGATGCTCCACAGTCAAATCGGTGAAGATAACGGCTTTTTCACCGTCGATGATGTCATTCGACATATTACGGATAAAATGATCGAACGTCATCCACACGTCTTTGGTGACGATGAAGTGGACTCTGCAGATGCTGTAAAACAAAATTGGGATGAGATTAAACAAAAAGGTCGACCGAAGCAAGAATCGGTGTTAGACGATTTGAATGAAGCTCTACCACGCTTGTTATTCGCAAAAGAGATCCAGAAAAAAGTCGCCAAAGTCGGTTTTGATTGGCAAGATGAAGAGCCTGTTTGGGCCAAAGTTTTGGAAGAGATAGAGGAATTTAAGCAAGCAGTGGCGAATCAGTCAGTAGATGAAGCGGAATTAGAGTTCGGGGATGTGCTCTTTTCGTTAGTGAATTTAGGTCGGTTCTATCGAATTGACCCAGAAGTAGCGTTAAATCGGACGAGCAATAAATTTATGGACCGTTTTCAAACGGTTGAGTCACTCGTTAAACAAGATGGTTACGAACTAACCGAATTGACGTTAGAAGAACTCGATTCGTATTGGAAGCAAGTCAAAGACAAAAGGTAATGAGGTGAAACAATGCGTTTAGATAAATTTTTGAAACTATCACGATTAATTAAACGGCGAACAGTCGCAAAAGATGTGGCGAATCAAGGTCGTATTGAAATCAACGGTCAACCCGCCAAAGCATCTTCAGACTTAAATGTTGGTGATGAGATTATGATTCAGTACGGTCATAAAACGTTAACGATTCAAGTTGAGTCATTACAAGAACATGTCAAAAAAGATGAAACAGCTCGATTGTATTCAGTTATTCGTGAAGAAAAAAATGAATCAAACGGTTAAATCAGGCATGATTACTATTCACGAGTCATAGGATGGACTAGTGAATAGGAGGGGTAGACATGCCATATGATAAACCATTATATTCAATGGAACGTGAAGAGAAGCGGGAACACACACTGACATTGACCGATCGGAAACAACTACAATTAACCGGTGTGTTAGATGTTGATAGTTTTGATACGGAAGAGTTTCTACTCAAGACGACGTTAGGCTATTTGATGGTCCGAGGTCATAATTTGCATATGAAGAACTTAAATGTCGACGATGGTTCGTTGACGATCCAGGGCAAAATCCATGCGTTTGATTACATTGATGAGTCTAAACAATCGCCAGGGAAAGGGTTTTTCGGTAAGTTACTGAAATGACGTTAACTACACAATTTACTGCGATGATGTCGCTTGCATTGCTCGGAACCGCTGTTGCCGCCGTAATAGATGTTTATCATCAAAGCCTTCGCCCTCAAAAAAGTGCTCATCGCTATATTACGGATAGTTTAATATTCGTCATCAACGGGGTATTGGTGTATTACGTGATATTTCAAATTAACGGCGGCTCATTACGTTTTTATTTTGTTCTCGCATTTCTACTAGGTATTTCGACATACTTCGCGCTTATTCAATCATGGTTTTGGCGTTTGCTCACAACAATTTTGAATATTTTGTCGATTGTTTTCCGAACGATTGAACGCATAATTTATTATGTCATTGTATGGCCTATTAAGTGGCTGTTCGTTGTCATGCTCGGTTTTGTCACATTTTGGCTCAACGTATTATGGCGTCTTCTGGTCGGTATCTTACGATTGGTTCAAGTAATTGTGTCACCTTTTGTGCCAAGAATAGTAAAAATGTACCTTCACTTTTTTTGGAAATATTGCGATAATAGATTAAAAACGGTGTGGTCATTAATTCGGATTCACAAAAAGAAAAGGAGGCGACAAAGCTATGTTCAAGAGAAAGAAGTCGATGGAGAACGTTGAAAAATTAAATTCGACTTACGTGAGAGAACAAGAAGCTTACCTAGCTCGTAAAAAGCGTGAAAAAAAGCTTCTAAAACGGCGTATGATTGCTTTTGCCGTCCTTTTCTTAATTGTCGTCGGTACGTTGTCAGGTTATTATATGAAACAACAAGCGATACATAACGAGAAACAAGCTGAATATGAACAGTTATCTGAAGAGTTAAAAGCGGCACAACAAAATCAAGACCGCTTAGAGCGTGAAGTCGAACTGTTGAATGATACCGAGTATTTATTACAAATTGCTCGCAAAGATTATTTCTTCTCACGCGAGGGGGAAATTATTTTTAAGTTGCCTGAAGACAGTGAAGATGGTGAGCCTTCTTATTGACACTTTTAATCAAGCTTATATATAATAATATGGAATAGATTTTTTGATTACTTTAAGGAGGAGCATTTTCTTTATGTCAGTTGAAGTAGGCAGCAAGTTGCACGGTAAAGTGACCCGTATTACAAATTTTGGAGCTTTTGTCGAGCTTCCGGATGGGTCAACTGGCTTAGTCCACATTAGTGAGGTAGCAAATCAGTTCGTTAAGGATATTAACGAGCACTTATCTGTCGGTGATGAAGTTAAAGTCAAAGTATTAAATGTAGAAGACAACGGAAAGATTGGCTTATCGATCAAAAAGGCAGATGAGCAGTTTGAACGCGAAGAACAAAAGAAACGCGCGGAAAACTTTGAATCAAAAATGAACCAGTTTTTGAAGGATAGTGAAGATAAGATGTCCTCACTTAAGAAGCATACGGAATCTCGTCGTGGTGGACGTGGTGCTAGGTGAGGGTAGTCTTGCTGTCTATTTGAAGTATTAAATATATAGCGTTCGACACTTGATGACTACAACAGTGTAAGATCTGTTGTAGTTTTTTTATGTCGTTAATAATGGCACTACCAGGGTTGGAAAGCTTTCGTGTGATTGAGGCAAGAGAAGAGAAAGGGGTTTAACATGCCTGTTTGTCAAAACTGTGGGATAAAATGGACGTGGAAACAAACGGTTAGAAGATTGTTGAGATTAAGATGCCCATACTGCGAGAAAAAGTAATATGAGTCTGCCTCCTCTAGGTTGAGAAATGGAATAATAACTTATTTACCATTATTAGTGATAGTACCAGTTAGTCACCTATTCGATTTTTCCGTCGTTACAGTTATTATCATAGGGGTTGTTATGATGTTGGTGATATTTAGTATTTACCCTTTTATGTTGAATTTGTCCAGTGAAGAGGAACCTTTTTGGTAACAAAAAGTAATGAAAATGAAGTTATAAAGTTGCTTATTTAATCAGGTTGTGCAGGTGTAGTGTTTCACTTATGCGCTGTGGGGTGAAAACACGGTAACAGCGATGACCCGAAAACTTACTCTTAATGGTGCCGCTACCTTCAACTAATAGGGTATAGCTAATACAAAAAACCCGACATTGTTTTAAAACAATGTCGGGTTTCGTCTGTAGTGACCCGTACGGGATTCGAACCCGTGTTACCGCCGTGAAAGGGCGGTGTCTTAACCACTTGACCAACGGGCCTTGATAAAAAAAGAGTGGCGGCGGAGGGGATCGAACCCCCGACCTCACGGGTATGAACCGTACGCTCTCGCCAGCTGAGCTACACCGCCATATTTATGTGCCGTCTGTTGAGCACAAAGATTATAGTACACCACGATGATTTATGTGTCAACACGAATTTCATTTTTTCTTGTTGAATTTTTAGTCGTGCCCATTTTCATTGTCATAAAAAGAGGGTCGCACGTCGGAGTAAGACTGATTTCGTGATATTCGCCAATGTTTAGTCGAAGAAAAAAGGTTTGTCTCTTCGTGATTTTGACAAAGTTTTAGGCATAAACGTGTTTCAATCATCATATAAGGGGTGGTGATTGAAGTGGGTTTATTATCCGAACGATTAACGGCCGTAGCACCAACAGATGACCATAACCAGTCATTATGGTTCAAACGGTTACTGAACGGTTTACATCGACTGATGGTGACGTACGGCTTGTTGTGGTACATTGCTGGATTATTACTAGGGCGAGCGATGATTTTATCGATGATTTCACCGTTTGCGATCGCATTTTTAGCTGCAACGGTCATGACGAAGCGCTCGTTTGCTCCACTGACATTTTTGTGTATGATGTTAGGCGCCTTAACGATAAGTTTTGAACATGCTTTTTTTATTAGTTTGAGTGGTTTACTTATGTTACTAATCGACCACCACTGGGTGCGACACCGTGCGAAACGTTTGAAATGGCTAGCGATGATGACAGGCGTTAGTGTTGTCGTGACACGTTTAGCAATACAAGCATTCGAGGGCGTATTCTCATTGTATGATGGCGCCATGTTTGTTTTAGAAGGCATTTTAGCTGGATTTTTAGTGATGGTATTCATGCAGTCATATCCATTTTTAAAGTTACAACCGCCACGGGTGAAATATAAAGTGGAAGAAATGATTTGTTTAATGATTTTAGTCACCGCTGTTTTAACGGGGATGGTCGGGTTAACGATCGGTGGACTAGCGATTGAACAAATGATGGCGATGTATGTTGTCTTATTGTCGGCTTTGATTGCAGGCGCCACGGTCGGATCGGCGATTGGTGTCATGGTTGGACTCATGCTCAGTCTTGCGAGTGCGATTCAGTTATATCAAATTAGTTTGTTAGCATTGATTGGTTTATTATCCGGTTTATTAAAAAATGTGAATCGCTATGTAATGACGTTAGGGGCTGTGGTAGCAGCTGTATTAATCGGTTTATACAATATCGAAGCCATGTCATTACAGCAATTGTTGATGCAAACGGCTGTTGCGATAGGTGTATTTATTGTGACGCCACCATCTTTGTCAAAGCAAGTGGCTAAATTTATCCCAGGGACAGAAGAAGCTCAAGCTGAAAATGAACAGTATTTACAAAAAGTCCGCGATGCAACGGCTCATCGGGTTGAACGTTTTTCGGAAATGTTTGAGGCGTTATCGCATAGTTTTGCTTCGATTGATGCTGAATCAACGACGTTTGATAAGGCGCAAGATGTCGATGAATATTTAAGTCGGGTGACGGAGAAAACGTGTCAGACGTGTTTAAAAAAGCACACGTGTTGGGTGAATCAATTTGACAGGACATATCCGGTGTTAAAACAAATGATGATGGCGATAGAGGAACGCGATTCGTCGCAGTTAAATTTTCAAATGGGTAAATTACGCAACTTTTGTGTGAAAAGTGATCAAGTCGTCGACCAAATGCGGTATGAATTTTCGTTTTATAAGGCAAATAAGCGACTGAAACAACAAGTGAAAGAAAGTCGGCAGTTCGTATCAGAACAACTCAACGGCGTTTCTGAAGTGATGAATAATTTTGCGCAAGAAATGGTTAAGGAGCGCGAAGATTTCGTGTGGCATGAGCAAATGATTCGTCGTATGTTGTATGACAATCGCTTTGTACTCGAGCATTTAGAATTGTTTTCGATTGAAAAAGGAAACGTCGATTTGGAAATGACAGTTTATTTCAACGATTATCACGGAGAAGCTGACAAAATTATTGACCCGTTATTGTCGGATTTATTGGATGAGACGGTTGTCGTTGAAGCCGAACATGCTTCGTCTACTACACACGGTGACCGGACGTTTCAGTTTAGTTCGGTGAAAAATTACCAACTACAATCGGGCGTGGCACATGCGGCGAAACAAGGTAATTTATTGTCTGGTGATACGTACATGATGCTTGAGTTAGGCAAGAGCCGTTTCGTATTAGCAATAAGTGATGGCATGGGGAATGGTGAACGGGCTTACTTGGAGAGTTCTGAGACGTTGAAATTGTTGAAACAAATTTTGCAGTCGGGGATTAATGAGCAAGTTGCCCTTCAATCAATTAATTCGATTTTGTCGTTAAGAACGTCGGATGAAATTTATGCGACGCTCGATTTGGCGGTGATCGATTTACAAGAACCGCACGTTAACTTCTTAAAAATCGGGGCGATGATGAGCTTTATTAAACGCGGACATGGTGTCTATCCTATTGAGTCAGGTAATTTGCCGATTGGTATTTTAGATGAATTCGAAGTGGACCCTGTATACGAACAGTTAAAAGACGGCGATCTACTTGTGATGGTGAGCGACGGTATTTTGGAGGCGGCAGCATCAAATGAGAATCGTGAAATTTGGTTGAAGCGGAAAATTCGTGAGCTTGAAACGGAAGATCCGCAAGCTGTAGCTGATTTAATCTTAGAAGAAACGATTCGCAGTCACCGCGGTGCGATCGTCGATGACATGACGGTGTTAGTGACCAAAGTCGAAAAAAGTCGACCGAAATGGGCGTCATTCCCGTCTGTTGCCACAGTATAATCAGGTATATTTTACTGCTTCCTCGTCAACAATGGTGATAAATTGATGAGGAGGCGTTTCGACGTGGAAAAAGGAACGATTAAACAAGTGTTACTCATTACCGATGGATGTTCGAATCAAGGGGAAGACCCAGTCGATGTGAGTCGTCATATTGCAAAGTCTGGCTTATCAGTGAATGTGATTGGCGTCTTAGACGATGACCAAACAGAAGATCCGCTAGGCTTGCAAGAAGTGAATGACATAGCCGAAGCGGGTGGCGGCATTAGTCGTATTGTCTATGCAGAAGATTTGTCTGAAACGATGCAAATGGTGACGCAACAAGCGATGACGCAGACGATCCAAGGGTTTGTTCATCAAGAATTGCAACAAATATTAGGAGACGGACAAAGTGAAGATGCTTTACCACCTGAGACGCGCGGGGAAGTACAAGAAGTGATGGAAGACTTAAGTGAAACGTGTGACATGCAAGTGCTTGTGTTAGTCGATACGAGTGCGAGTATGCAAACGAAAATGCATGCTGTGAAAGAGGCGTTAGACGATTTAATGATTAGTTTAGATGCGCGAGAAGGTGAGTTTGAGTATACAGTCTATCAATATCCAACGCGCAAAGATGTGGTTAAAATGTTGCTTGATTGGACGAATGATGGAAAACGAATTGCTAAAGTATTTCCGAAGTTTGCCGTTGGTGGTATTACGCCGACTGGTGCTGCCTTGCGTGAAGCGGCAAAATCATTCCATGTCTCGAATCAAGAAAATGTGATGAGAGGAGCGGCATACGATGTCGTCGATTCATCCTACCGTTCGTCTAGCTAAAGGTATAACTGTAACAGGTTTGTGGCATAAGCGCCGGTATCAGGTTGAGCGATTGCTCGGAGAAGGGGCGCGCGGGTCAACGTATTTAGTCAAAGCGTCGAATAAACGGCTTGCGATGAAAGTGAGTCGCGATCCAACCGTCATTTCAGCTGAAGCCAACATATTAAAGAAGTTACAACAGGCCCAAGGTGTTTCGCTTGGGCCTTCTTTAGTCGATGTCGATGATGGGTATATGAATCGCGAGAAACATAGTTTTTATGTTATGGAATACGTACAAGGAAAACCGATGACATCGCTTGTCTCACGTATGCAGGTGATGGATTACGGCAAACTCATGTCACAACTATTAGCTGATTTACACGTGTTACACAAACGAGGGTATGTTTTTGGCGATTTAAAGCTTGATAATATGATATTTGATAGTGCTTGGAAGCGAATCCGATTAGTTGATGTCGGTGGTGTGACGCCGATTGGTCGTGGCATTAGGGAATATACGTCGGTTTATGATCGTGGGTATTGGCGGATGGGAAGTCGTAAAGCTGATGTCGCTTATGATTTGTTTGCACTTGGGGTATGTTTTGCGAAAGTGGATTCGAGTTTGACCATGCAACGGCAAGGTGATCATCGTTCGTTACCGAGGTTGATTGCACGTAGTAAGCGGTTGAAGCCATTTCACTCTGTTATTCATAAAGCAGTATCGGGTCAGTACCGAGACGCGTTAGCGATGAAGCGTGATATTGATCGTGTCGTCCTACCAGCACGACAATCGACATCCGTTTCGTCAAGGTTCCAATCTCAATCGTACGTCAATGTCGATAAACGTGATGTAATGACGTTAGGGTCAATGGTGGCGATTAATGCATGGTTTGTGTATTGGTTGATGTAGTGTGGTCGCTGTTAATTAAGTCGCAGTTTGGTATAATAGGGTGGTAATGTGATGATGCGAAGAGGCGGCTTGAATTATGGAAGAACGTGTAAAACAATTTATTCAAAACAATCAACTCATCGAACGCGGGGATGATTTATATTTAGCAGTATCGGGTGGTGTGGATTCTATGGCGATGCTGCATTTTTTTCATGCTATGCAAACGGAGTGGGATTTGTCATTAACGGTGCTAACGGTGGATCACCAATTGCGTGGTGAAGAGTCGGCGTGTGATGTAGCTTTTGTTCATGAGCAAGCAGAAGCGCTTGATATTCCGTGTCGCGTCCTCCGTGTTGAGACGGAAGACTATCAGCGTAAGCATCAGGTTGGCGTGCAAGAAGCAGCGAGAGTGTTGCGGTACGAGGCATTTCGCCATGAAGTGAGTTCTAATGGGAAACTAGTGTTAGCCCATCACGGGGATGACCAAGTGGAAACAATGTTTATGCGATTGACGAAAGGGGTTGTGCCGACGGGGATGGATTCTGACCGGCATATTGGATCGATGCAGATTATTCGTCCATTTTTATCAGTGACGAAACAAATGATTGTACAATACGCAGAAGCCTGTGCACTCGTTTATCGTGAAGACCCGTCTAACGAGAGTGATCGCTATACTCGCAACCGATTCCGTCACCAATTATTACCGTTTGTTCAAGCAGAAAACCCGAGCATACATAATAGCGCCATGAATTTACATCAAGAGCTTAGAGAAGATCAACAATTGCTTGATACGTGGGCAGAACGTCAAATGGCAGAGATAGGCCAATTTTGTGAACAAAGGGTGACCTTTTCAATTAATTCGTTTAACGCTTTGCCACAACCTTTACAAAGGCGTGGCTTTCATCTAATATTAAACTATCTTAGTGTATATAATCAGTCATATCGCAACGATTTCGAGGCGTTTAAAACATGGTTGAACAGTCATCATGCGAACAGTCAATGGACGCCACGACAAGGTTTTACGGCGATCAAATCGTATGATACGTGTACGATAACGTGTGAATCGTTACCACAGGGTGATTATACGTTTGAGCTAGACGTCGGAAGTTGGGTGTCATTACCGAACGGGTGGATTTTAAGTGCAGAAGCGGTGCAAAGCAATCAGTTATTTAATTATGAAGGTGACCGCTCTGTGATACTTGGACCAGCCGCTGACCTGCCTCAGCCATTGGTGGTTAGAACGCGTCAACGTGGTGACCGCATTCGCCCTCAAGGATTAAATGGTCATAAAAAAGTGAAAGATATATTTATTGACCATAAGGTTCCAACAGTTGAACGAGATACGTGGCCAGTCGTCACAGATAAGCATGGTCGACTGTTGTGGATTCCGTTTTTATGTCGAAGTGATTGGGCTGATGTAACGCATACGAATCTAATCAAACTGTCAATTGATGTTAATAAATATTAGGGGGATTAATCGTGCATAACGAAATTAAAGAAGTGTTGATTTCGGAAGAAGAGATTCAAGCTAAAGCGAAAGAATTAGGCGAACAAATTACACGTGACTTCGATGGGAAATTCCCTTTAGCGATTGGTGTCTTAAAAGGTGCGATGCCTTTTATGAACGATTTGCTAAAACGTGTTGAAACACATGTTGAGATCGATTTTATGGACGTATCTAGTTACGGTGGCGGTATGGAGTCATCAGGAGAGGTTCGTATTGTGAAAGACTTAGATACGCAAGTGAATGGTCGTGATTTGTTAATCATTGAAGATATTATTGATAGTGGTTTAACGTTAAGCTATCTAGTTGACTTATTTAAATATCGTCAAGCGAACTCCATTACGATCGTGACATTACTTGATAAACCATCTGGTCGCAAAGGTAATATTTTTGCAGACATTATTGGATTCGAAGTGCCAGATGCGTTCGTCGTTGGTTATGGACTAGACTTCCAAGAACGTTATCGTAACTTGCCATACATCGGCGTTTTAAAAGAAGAGATTTATTCGTAGTTATCATTTGAGTAAGGTAAAACGATTATGATAACATAAGTTTAGTTTTGCACTAAAATAATGGATAATTGTAGCATATCAATGATGAGTGGCTAGCCAACGGGTTAGTGAACAACTCAGTTTGCACATAGTTTAGGAGGAGGTTAGTGATGAATCGGGTGTTCCGAAATACCATATTTTACTTGATCATCTTTTTAGTTGTCATCGGAATTATCGGAATGTTGAACAATCCGAGTCCGGAAACGGAACAACTCAATTATAGCGACTTTCAAGAGGCCTTGAATAACGGTCAAATTGAAGAGCTAAACTTACAATATACGAACTTTGCGTATGATGTAACAGGTGAATATCAACCAAGCGGATCTGGAGAGGCTGAATCATTCCGCGCTGAAATTCCAGCAACTGATGAAATCGTTAATAATGTTGTGGAAACAGCTAGAGATCAAGGATTAGTCGATGTACAAGCGGCTGAAGAGCCAAGTGCTTGGGCACGATTTTTTACAACGCTTATCCCGTTTCTAATCATCTTTATTCTGTTCTTCTTCTTACTTAGCCAGATGCAAGGCGGCGGTGGCCGTATGATGAACTTCGGCAAGAGTAAGGCGAAGATGTACACAGAAGATAAGAAACAAACGAAATTCAATGAAGTAGCGGGTGCAGATGAAGAGAAACAAGAGTTAGTCGAGGTCGTGGACTTCTTAAAAGATCCGCGTAAATTCGCAGAACTCGGTGCACGTATTCCGAAAGGCGTGTTACTTGTTGGCCCACCTGGTACTGGTAAGACGTTACTTGCGAAAGCGGTAGCTGGTGAAGCGGGCGTACCGTTCTTCTCAATCAGTGGTTCTGACTTCGTTGAAATGTTCGTCGGTGTCGGTGCATCACGTGTTCGTGATTTATTCGAAAATGCGAAGAAAAACGCACCATGTATTATCTTTATTGACGAAATTGACGCAGTCGGACGTCAGCGTGGCGCTGGTGTCGGCGGTGGACACGATGAACGTGAACAAACCTTAAACCAATTACTCGTCGAAATGGACGGCTTTGGTGTTAATGAAGGTATTATTATGATGGCGGCAACAAACCGTCCAGATATTTTAGACCCAGCGTTATTACGTCCTGGTCGTTTTGACCGTCAAATTCCGGTTAACACACCTGACGTGAAGGGTCGTCAAGAAGTCTTAAAAGTACACGCACGTAATAAGCCATTAGGCGAATCGGTGGATGTTAAGGCGATTGCGCTAAGAACACCTGGCTTCTCAGGTGCCGACTTAGAAAACTTATTAAACGAAGCAGCACTCGTTGCCGCTCGTGCTAGTGCGAATAAGATTGAAATGGAACACGTTGACGAAGCAATTGACCGTGTTATTGCAGGTCCTGCTAAGAAGAGCCGTGTCATTTCTGAGAAAGAGAAAAATATCGTCGCTTATCACGAAAGTGGTCACACGGTTATCGGTATGGTGCTTGATGAAGCCGATATGGTTCACAAAGTCACGATTGTCCCACGTGGTCAAGCTGGTGGTTATGCAGTAATGCTTCCGAAAGAAGACCGTTATTTCCAAACGAAACCAGAATTGCTTGATAAGATCACCGGTCTATTAGGTGGTCGTGTCGCTGAGGAAATCATTTTTGGTGAAGCAAGTACTGGCGCGCACAATGACTTCCAACGCACAACGAGTATTGCCCGTAAGATGGTAACCGAATTCGGTATGAGTGAGAAACTCGGACCGTTGCAGTTTGGTAGTTCAGGCGGACAAGTCTTCTTAGGTAAAGACATCCAGAATGAACCGAATTACAGTGATCAAATCGCTTATGTCATTGATCAAGAAGTACAAGCGATCGTGAATGCTTGTTATGAACGTGCACACCAAATCTTATCCGAGCATAAAGAGCAATTAGAAGTGATTGCCCAAACGTTACTCGAAGTCGAAACGCTTGATGCTCGTCAAATTAAAGGATTGTTTGAAAACGGTGAGTTACCTGAACCGCTTGAGGAAGATGAAGAGGATCAGGCTCATGCAGATGATTCAGAATCTGATGCTGAACAAACAGAAACATCTGACGATCAAGATGTTCAAGTTAATATTCAGTCTCAAGACGATGAATCAACAGACGAAACAACTGATGACACATCATCGAATGAAACAGACGATGATGACCGTCGCAAAGAATAACGCAACATAAAAGGCCTATCCCCGATTGATTCGGGGTAGGTCTTTGTTATGTTTCAAGGGGTCAGACATACGTCTTTTTTGAGTTCGTTTCACGACAAATAATGACGGTTTGTGATATGATTTACGTTGAATGAAATGTGAAAAGATTGTAATAGACAAAAGATCAAGAAATGGTGTGACGATATGATTTTTGTGTTAGATGTCGGGAATACGAATACCGTGATGGGCGTGTTTGATGAAGGTCAGTTGACGTACCAATGGCGCATTGCAACCGATCGCCACAAAACAGAAGACGAGTATGCGATGCAAGTAAAAGCATTGTTGCAACATCATAACCTTCGCTTTGATGATTTTCATGCAGCGATTATTTCGTCTGTTGTGCCTCCGATTATGTTTGCTTTGGAAAAAATGTGCGAACGTTATTTTCTCTTAAAACCGATGATTGTCGGTCGTGACAACGTGGACACGTATTTAAAAATGGAATATCCCAATCCGAAAGAGATCGGAGCTGACCGTGTCGTCAACGCTGTCGGAGCCATTAAAACGTACGGTGCTCCAGCTATTATTATTGATTTTGGAACGGCGACGACGTATTGTTACGTCAATGAGAACGGCGCCTATGTTGGCGGGGCGATTGCGCCAGGCATTAATATTTCAACAGAAGCGTTATATGCTAAAGCCGCGAAGTTACCGCGAATTGAAATTGGCAGGCCGCAACAAGTTGTCGGTCAGTCGACAGTTGAAGCGATGCAGTCAGGGATATACTATGGTTATGTCGGGCAAGTGGATGCTGTTGTGAGTCAATTCAAATCACAAGCCAATGAAACACCCACCGTCATTGCGACAGGTGGTTTAGCTAAATTAATCGGCAAGGGTTCAGAAACGATTGATTATGTAGATACAGAATTAACATTGAACGGATTATATGAGATTTATCGACGAAATGAGGAAGGTGACAACGAATGAGCGATTATTTAGTAAAAGCGACCGCATTTGACGGTCAAGTGCGTGCGTTTGCGATAGATTCGACGCAATTTGTGAATGAGGCGTGCCGACGCCATGATACATGGGCAACAACATCAGCTGCACTAGGTCGTACGATGACGATCACAGCGATGATGGGTTCAATGCTAAAAGGTGATGATAAGTTAACGGTAAAAGTCGAAGGTGACGGGCCGATCGGGGCTATCGTTGCTGACGGTAATGCAAAAGGCGAAATTAGAGGATATGTGCAAAACCCTCACGTTGATTTTGATTCGAATGAACAAGGTAAACTAGATGTTCGTCGTGCAGTCGGTACAGATGGCACGATCAGTGTCGCAAAAGATATTGGTCTAAAAAACAATTTCACAGGGCAAGTGCCGATCGTGTCAGGTGAGATTAGTGAAGATTTCACGTATTATTTCGTTACGTCAGAACAAGTTCCATCAGCTGTTGGGGCAGGTGTGTTAGTTGACACAGATTACTCTATTTTAGCTTCGGGTGGTTTTATTGTTCAAATGATGCCTGGTGCGACAGAAGAGACGATTTCAACCGTTGAAGACCGTGTGAATCAAATGACGGCTATTTCAACACAAATTCAAGATGGCAAAACGCCTGAAGATATTTTGAAAGGATTCTTTGAAGGAGAGGAATGGCATGTCATCGACCGTCAAGATGTCGTGTTTAGTTGCACGTGCTCCAAGGAACGAACGGAAAACGCGATTGCTTCTCTAGGAAATGAAGAAATAGATGCGATGATCGAAGAAGATGGTGGCGCAGAGGCGACATGTCATTTCTGTAATGAAGTGTATCATTTAAGCGTCGAGGATCTACGAGAACTGAAAAGCTAATGGTTTAACGTTGTGAAAGGGGAAACATCATGCGTCATAAGAATGCTGTGGTTGATACTCTTCGATTACATGAAGAGACTGCGATTATGGGAATATTGAATGTGACACCTGATTCATTTTCTGATGGAGGTCAGTTTGATCGGTTGAACGACGCCGTGCAACAAGCGAAGCAAATGGAGTCAGATGGGGCTAAAATCATCGATGTCGGCGGCGAATCAACCCGCCCGGGACATACCCCTGTGACGGTTCAAGAGGAAATTGACCGTGTTGAACCAGTGATTAAAGCGCTGTCGGATACGATTAATAGTCCAATTTCGATTGATACGTTCAAAGCGGACACGGCTCAAGCTGCTGCTCGTGCAGGGGCAACGATGATAAACGATGTCTGGGGTGCCAAATATGACCCGGAAATCGCTGCGGTTGCTCATGAATTTGATATACCGATTGTATTGATGCACAATCAAACGCAACCCGTGTACGATGATATGGTCGATGATATGAAAGCGTCTTTGGTTGAATCGATTAATATCGTCAAACAGTACGGTGTATCGGATGATCAAATTATTTTAGACCCAGGTGTTGGATTCGGCAAAACGTTGCATCAAAATTTACTCGTCATGCGCAGATTACATGAATTCAAGGCTTTAGGCTATCCGGTTTTACTAGGGACATCGCGTAAATCGCTTATCGGTAAAACGTTAGACCTGCCAGTCGACGAACGGTTGGAAGGGACGATTGCCACGGTTTGTCAAGGTGTGAGTCAAGGTGTGGAGATTGTGCGTGTGCATGATGTTAAAGCGGTTTACCGAGCAACCAAAATGATGGATGCCATGTTAGGCAAAAGGTGGGATGTTAATGGATAAAGTGAAACTAAACGGTATGATGTTTTATGGCTATCACGGCTTATATCCTGAAGAAAATAAACTAGGTCAGCGCTTTACAGTTGATTTGGAATTGATGCTTGATTTATCTGAGGCAGGTCGTCGTGACCAGATGGGAGATAGCATTGATTATGGTCAAGCATATGAAGTAGCTCAGTCTGTCGTAGAAGGAAAAGCGTATAATCTAGTTGAAACGGTAGCCGAAACGCTCGCCGAGGAGATGTTTAAGTCGTTTTCAGTTTTACAGGCGATTAAAGTCACGGTCGATAAACCAGGCCCGCCTATTCCAGGATATTATCAATCTGTCGCTATAGAAATTGAACGGGAGCGCCCGCATGAGTTATCGTAGTTTTATCGCATTAGGATCCAATATTGAGCCGCGCGAGTCTTTTTTAGCTGAAGCGATCGAGATGTTGGCTAACGATCCGACTGTCGCTGTTAATGGAACGTCAAAGGTCTACCAAACAGCTCCTGTTGGCTATACGAACCAAGCCTCATTTTTGAATATGGTCGTAGAAGTGGAGACGACACGAACGCCAGAAGACCTATTGACGTTAACACAATCGATCGAGATGGATGTTGGTCGTGAGAAAACGTTTCGAAACGGGCCGCGTCAGATTGATTTAGATATCTTATGGTACGAAGGGACATATGTCGATACGGCAGAGCTTACGGTTCCGCACCCACGAATGACAGAACGGGCTTTTGTTTTAATTCCACTACATGACTTAGCGCCGTACATAAAGGTAAATGACCAACGAGTAGAAGAGTTAGTCAATCGACTTGATTATCATGAACGTGCTGGTGTAGAGTATTATGCAGAGCATGTGACCAAAATGGACAACCCTGATTATTAATACGATAGAGGTGAATAGTGTGTCAGAAGAAATGAATGATCAAATGCAGATGCGTCTTGAAAAGCTTAAAACATTACAAGAGTCAGGCATTAACCCATTCGGTGATAAGTTTGAACGGACGCATTTAGCGAAAGATTTAGAAGCAGCATACGATCAATACAGCAAAGAAGAATTAGAAGAAATGGAAGCTGAAACGACTGTCACGATAGCGGGACGCATTATGACGAAACGCGGGAAAGGTAAAGCTGGTTTCGCTCATATTCAAGACTTATCAGGACAAGTCCAAATTTACGTACGTCAAGACCGCATCGGCGATGAAGCGTACGAGGTGTTCCAATCAGCCGATTTAGGTGATATCGTCGGCGTTTCAGGTGTTATGTTCAAAACAAAAGTCGGCGAACTATCGGTTAAAGCCGATTCATTCGAATTCTTAACCAAATCACTCCGCCCGTTACCAGAGAAGTTTCATGGCTTAAAAGATGTGGAGCAACGTTATCGTCAACGTTATTTAGACTTAATCACAAACTTAGAAAGTCGCGATACATTTATTACGCGAAGTAAGATTTTGCAGTCTATGCGTCGTTATTTAGATGACCAAGGCTTTTTAGAAGTTGAAACACCAATGATGCACTCGATTCCAGGCGGTGCGTCAGCGCGACCGTTTGAAACGCACCATAACGCTTTGGATATACCACTTTTCATGCGTATTGCGATTGAGTTGCACTTGAAGCGCTTAATTGTTGGTGGGTTAGAGAAAGTGTATGAGATTGGACGCGTTTTCCGTAATGAAGGTGTTTCTACACGTCATAACCCAGAATTTACGATGATTGAATTGTATGAAGCGTATGCTGATTACTATGATATTATGGATTTAACGGAAACATTGATCGCTCATATTGCTCAAGACGTTTTAGGTACGACATCGATTACTTATGACGGCACATCTATTGACCTTTCGACTGGTTGGAAGAGATGGCATATGGTTGATGCGATTAAAGAGTATACGGGCGTTAACTTTTGGGAAGACATGTCAGATGACCATGCTCATGCTTTGGCGAAAGAACACGGTGTCGGTGTAGACCCGAATATGACGTTTGGCCATATCGTCAATGAATTCTTTGAACAAAAAGTAGAAGAACATTTGATGCAACCAACGTTTATTTACGGGCATCCAGTTGCTATTTCGCCACTTGCGAAGAAGAATGACGAAGACGGCCGCTTCACTGACCGCTTTGAATTATTCATTGTAGGCCGTGAACACGCAAATGCATTCTCGGAGTTGAATGACCCAATTGATCAACGTCAACGATTTGAAGCGCAAGTGAAAGAACGTGATGCTGGTAACGATGAAGCGCATCTAATGGACGAAGACTTCTTAGAGTCACTAGAATACGGTATGCCGCCAACAGGTGGTTTAGGTATCGGGATTGATCGTCTAGTGATGTTACTAACTGATTCGCCGTCGATTCGTGACGTCTTATTATTCCCGCAAATGCGTGATCGTTCATAATTGATATGAATTAAGAGATGACAAGGCTTGTTACACTAAATGAAGTGTGGCAAGTCTTTTTTATTGTCTTGATAATAAAAAGAGCAGTGCTAGAGAAAGCGTGTTTCATACATTAGATGGAGGCGGTGATTTGTCAGAATTAATTTACATTAAAAAACCTATTGCGTTACAAGAATAGCCGTGATAAATTATTAATTGTCGCATTGAGAGAGGCGCTCGCGACAATGGTTAGAGCGCTTTCGATGATCTAGCGATTTTAAAAAAGATATAAAAAGTAATTGACTTATTCGTCAAAACTTGATATATTTAAAAGGTCGCTTTTTGCGAATGAAATCGACTTAAACATTCGATTAAAAAGATTGATAAAAAGTTGTTGACTTTCTACTTTCAACTTGGTATATTAATCATTGTCGCTTTCGAACGCGGCACTCTATCGAACCTTGAAAACTAAACAAAATAGCCTGTCGTCAATTCGGTTTTCTTCTTATTTTTATGAAATGAGGAGAAAGCGGAGACGAAAAGAAACAATAAGCCAAATCAAACACTTTATGGAGAGTTTGATCCTGGCTCAGGACGAACGCTG
>NZ_JBEPMX010000008.1:0-128723 GCF_040545925.1 Alkalibacillus flavidus | reverse complement strand
AGTGGTATTTGATTGGGCTGGCAAGTCTTTTTTTTGATTGCAGTGTTGTGTACTTTCTAGTTGCAAACTTCTGTACTTTTATTTTGCATTACACACCCGTGATAGGGAGTTCGGGTTAATTTATGGTTTTTACTAAAAATATTTCTCCAATATAGTAGGAACCATTAACATGAATGTACGAATAACGATCTAAGTGTATGAAGCAGTAGTAGTGATTTTAATCCTGACTTAAATAATAGTCTAGCGGTTTCGTAATATTATTACTGATACCTTGTAATAACTAAGTGTGCTGACACTGGTCGTGTTCCTCCTGCTAAAGGTGTAAGAGTTAGCGCTGTTGCATTCCCAGCAGGATTTCGTACTGTTAATAACGAGTCAATGACAGAAGTTTCTACTAGTGCCATACCTACAATTTGAGACGTCCCTGTTGCACGCCCAACAACTGTATATTCTAAATCAGCTCCGTTAAGTGTCAGTATTAATTGTCCGGCTTCTGCGATACTCGCTTGGAAGAGCACTTGGTAGATTCCTGTTTCAGCTAAGTTAAACGTCGTATCGTTGACACGAAGAATATCGGTCCCACTTGTTGGGCCATCTTGGGGGAAACTTACGTCAGTACCAGGGGCTACAGTTGCTGCATTATCAGGTGGCATCAAAGCATAAAAGTCAGCGAATGATAATAAGCCTCCTGCTGGCCCTGCAGGTCCCGCAGGCCCCTCAGGTCCAGTCGCCCCTTGTGGTCCTGGTGGTCCTTCTGGGCCAGCTGGTCCACGTGGTCCTGGTGGGCATTTACATTTTTTATCTTTTTCTTTTGGGATTTTATATGCAGGACAGCATCCTAAAGAAGATTTCTTTGAGCTGGTGATTTTAACAGCCAAAATTGATCACCTCCATATCATTAATTTAGTGTATGTACAGAAGAATATAATTGATTGGACGTTTGATAGATTACATCAATCTAGAGATTAAGAAGGTGATCACATATTGGGGCTCGTTTATAAATACTATTTCTTAAATTTGAGTATAATTAAGCCTTCCGAATGAAGACGATTCTTAATGGTGTAAATTTTACTTTTGGGAGGCTCAGTTTTGAAAGAGATAATCATCATTTGAACGGTTTCGTCAGGATGGTTCTGCAAATCATAATAAGAAGGAACAGGGGCTGTGGTAGGGTGTGTATGGTAGATTGCTAGTACCTGTTCACCCGTTTGATTTATTTTTGTCAATACTTTTTCTAATGAACGTTTACTCACAAAGTAGAGTTTTGTAGATTTTAACTCATTATCTAATGGCCAAAACCTGTTAACATGGTTATCGTTTCCAGTTAATAGGCCACATGACTCGTTAGGTAGGCTATCTCTACAATGTTCAATTATCTTACTGTAAATTAATTGTGGCATAATCAATTGGATTTGATTCATAACTTGATCACCGTAGTTTTTCAATAAAAAATGCCCAAAGTGAGCTGAGATTCTTTTTATTATTTTTTCTCCTAAGTCGTGACTTTGGTTCGTCATTACAATCACTTTTGGTGTCTTGCATCATTTTATTATTCTCATCGCTCGCTTCATGATATGAATCATCTATCATTGGCATTTTATTGTTTTGTTGATTGGTTGGGGTGACTTTCTCGTGAGAATGCTCTATGTCCCTGTCTTGTTTTGGTTCACGATTATTTATTCTATTGTCTTGTGAAAGGCTGTCTTTTACCTGAGAATGTCCATTGTTTTTATGCTCTGTTAAAGATTCTGTTTTCATAATATTATTTTCAGGCTTTGATACGCGAGTAATAATATTCTTATTAAACTCAAGATTGTTATATTTAGCGGTTTTGTTCTGATTACTTGTGTTAATTGCTCTTCCATGTTTATTCAAAGGTTTACTTTGCATTAACCTTTGATTATAAGAAGATGAGTAATTAGGATTTTGTTGTGTTACTTGATTATGCGATTGCAACATATTGTGTAGCTTCCTGTATTCTGAGATTTGTCGAGGAGCTGTTTTTGAACCTCTTTCATTTTTATAATTTGCTGTTTTTAATGGTCTTTCTTTTGTTGTATTCGTGTGTTCTTTTAGTGTGGTCATATTTTCTTCTGTTCTGTTAATAACCAGTTCCATTTTATTCAGCAAATCAGTTACTTGTGTCTTATAATCGTCTTGACTATTGGTAGTCACGTTTTGTTTTATCTGATTCAAGGATTCGCTCACGGTTTGAATTTGTGAAGAGTTATTTTTATTTTGCTCTTCAAATTCTTCCGTTTTATCTTTAAAATGTTCCTTCATATTCTTCACTTCTCCTTTAAACATCGAAAATTCAACCTTCAGGTCATGTAAATCACGTTGTAATCTAACAAAATGATCTAATGGATTATGGGAGTTTGTAGCTTCTAATGATTGTTTGTATATTTGTAACTCGCGTTTTAAGCGTTCAATTTCTTTAGCGTCATATAATTTGTACTGTTGCACACTGAGTCATCCTTTGATTACACATTAATATACTATTGTTAAAACCCAGATTCGTGAAAAGGTTTAACTTATTATGAAATTTAAGATGGTGTAGGAGTTGTGTAAACGCTAAACTAAAGTAGATAGTTTTATAGTGCATTACCATTTGTGTATTATATTCAACCAACTTCTTTAATATCCTTTTAACTCCGCTATTTCATTAACGCGCATATCTGTGGGGACATAAGTTAGAAGTGAAATCAAATATTTGGAGGTGTAAGTAATATGCAAGCCGAAAATTTAACTGGGGGACAGGAGCTTCTGTGTATTAATACAGAGAAGGTGTATGACTGGATCTTAAATGAAGCAAATTTCGACCTTAATTTAAGTGACTTAGATTTACCATTAAACCCTATGACTGGTGAACAATTGGAATGTGACGATGTTGATCTTGATAACGTTACATGTACGGTTGCACCCGCTGAAGTAGATCCGATTGTCGTATTGGATAGAGTAGATCAGGAATTTGTGGTTGATGGAGCAGAGGTCACATTACAACTTGTGAATATCCGTAAAAATTTTGATGTATTTATTTTCGTAGATTTAGTTCCAG
Source organism: Alkalibacillus flavidus (assembly GCF_040545925.1). Lineage (NCBI taxonomy): Bacteria > Bacillati > Bacillota > Bacilli > Caryophanales > Bacillaceae > Alkalibacillus > Alkalibacillus flavidus. The sequence goes on along the minus strand of NZ_JBEPMX010000008.1, from coordinate 125,665 downwards.
GACTTGGAGGAGCAACAGTAGAAGTTGGTTCAGCGGAATTCACGCGCTGTGAGCAAGTTATTCTATGTGCGCCGACTGGTACAGACATTGATGTCACTTATACGGATTTAGACTGCTTTGTGTGTTCAGCAACATGTGACACAGGGACAACAACTGAGGTCGATGAACTAGATGTTACGGTATCAGTTCGCCTTTGTCAGAGCATTCAATCGACATTTGATGTAACGCTAGAAATTGTAGCTGACTTCTGTCAACCAAGAGATATTCTTCCTTTCCCTCCTTGCCCATCACCAACAATTCCACCACAATGTCCTGTAGTATTTCCTAATGGGAACGGAAACAATGGAGATGAGGGGTAAAAGGTAATTTAGGAATAAAGAGAGGCCCTCATTCCTCTCTTTTATTTCTGTTAATGGCTGAATGGTTGTAGAAAAGAGGTTGTATAACGTTGAGCAAAATTAAAAATTGGTTATACTTACCGATTGAAATCAAAGTACGAGAGTCAGATGCCAAACTATTGTTAGCTTATTATGCCGCTAAGAAAGGCTATGAAGTTGTGATTGGCGATCACTATATGGTACAAAAAGCGTCTCATCAATTACCACAAGGTATTTTCTTTTCAAAGGGTTACTCACGCGGTGTTAGAAAAAGGGTCATTGCAGATGCGATGAGTCATGGTCATAAGATTGTTGAATTGGATGAAGAAGGGTTTATTTTTAATGATCATAAGTATTTGCAAGACCGAATGAAGCGAGATATGCTGGCATTAGTCACGCAAGAATATTGTTGGGGACAATCCCAAATGGATGTCATAACAAGTGCATACCCTGATTTGAAGGACAGGTGTCATGTTACGGGTAACCCAAGACTTGACTTATTAAAGCCTAAATTCAGGGCCATTTACCAAGCAGAAGCTGAGCAAATTAGAAGACAGTTTGGTGAGTTTGTTTTAATCAATACACGATTTGCACGCTACAATACGGCTAAAGGTAAAAAAGACCATCCGCATTTTAAAGATATTAAACAATTATATGATCGCTTTATCGAGTTGGTTAAACAAACATGCGAACGATTTCCCAATATCAATTTTGTGATTCGGCCGCACCCGGGTGAAAATATCAAGTCATATTTGCAAGAGTTGTCAGGATACCGTAATGTCCATGTGATTCATGAAGGGAATATTACGAAGTGGTTATTAGCAGCTAAAATGGTGATACACAACGGTTGTACATCAGGTTTTGAAGCCTACTTACTTGGTCAAAATGTTATCTCATATGTCCCAGCAATCTCATCAAAACAGAGTCAAAGCTTACCTGATCAAGTAGGTGTAAAGGCATCTCGAGTAGATGACGTACATGGCATCATTCATGATGTGTTTAAATCGAATCGTGGTGAGTCTGTCCAATTGAAGAACGACCTAAGTTCAGATGTCATGCTATATCATTGCGAGTGGTCCAATAAAACGTATGCTTATGAATCTATCTTAAAATTAATAGAGGCTCTCCCTGAAATATATGCGAATAAAAGTCAACAGCACCAGTCGCTCGATCAACACTTACTTCTTAAAAAAAGTAAAAAAGAAAAAAAGCGACGATTTTCATTAATGGAATCAGAAATTAAAAGCTTATTTAAACAATTAGCTGCAATCGAAGGGGATAACAAACCTGTAAACATTGTGCCGATCGCAAATAATGTATTTAGAATTAGTGGAAGCAATGTTTAGCATAAGCTATTCATTAGTTAAATGTCATAACGACTCAAAGTAACTGAGTCATTATGACATTTTTTCTTTAGATAATAGTTTTTAATTTGATGTAGTCCATTCTAGATTTGCAAGGTGTAATTTAGCCTTTGTTTTTACCGCAACCGCAACCTCCAAACGTGATTCTATTCTGCTGATCAGGTGGTGATTCGAGTGTTATAAGCTTCTTTTCATTTGAAGATGTTCCGTTATTTGAGTTCTTGCTTAGGTCCCGCGCTTTCAAAACATCATCTCCTTTCTGAATACTATAGGATAAGCGAAAATATGAATAACGTTTGGGCAACTAGAGTCAATCTATGAGAATAGGTGATTTTATAAGAATTGATTTAGTTGATCTTCCTTACCGTTTATCTAGTTAGTGGAGTGAATATGGAGAATGGGGAAGCGTTTGGGACTGTTAAGTAGTCTATAATAATAGGGCGTTATTTTGTCGATTTGCGAGTCATGATATTTTTATTAAGCATATTGGGGACTGAGGGGTGTCCGTTATTTGCGTGATTTCTTGTTAAGTTGCTGTTTCTTTGATTGGTGAGTGTTCCTGTAGAACGAGAGGATTGCAACATGTTTTGTAACATTTTGTACTCAGACATCCGTGGTTTAGGTTGACTTTGCGTTGTATTCGCAGTTTCCTCTGATTGTTGATCATTTGCTTTCTGTAAAATAATTTCCTCTTCTAAGTTCTGAAGTTGATCGTCAATTCGTTCCATCATATGGTGCATTTTGGTAAGTAGTTTTTCGATGTGCATTTCCTCGACTTGTTCTTTAAGCGACTCAACATCGTGCTTCAGACTATTGATGGATTGTGAATTGCGTTCATCTTCTTGCTCTGTATGTGTAAGTTCTTCTTCATAATTCTTTTCTTCCATAATTCATGACTCCTTTTCTTATTAATACGCACTTCTTACTAATATCTTATTGTTAAGTCAGGAATTCGTGACATGTGTGTGTTAATCAAGATGTGTTCACCAATGATTTCAATCAAAATTGACTAATCGATTATTCAATTTTGATAGGTGTTACTGAATCAAAGGGTATTGAAATGTTATGTCTGTTTAATAGATTTTCGGTTGTATGAGTCATAAATACAGCTTTTAAAATGGGTTGTGAGAGTAGACCTGCGACTTTAACCAGCATAACTATTTTTAATATATATAATTAGTGACACTATGAAAAATTATTAAGAACACTGGATTTGAAACAAGGAGGGGAAGTCGTGTTTTTGAAGGATTCATTTGTCAAATTAAGCGAGACAACATACTGTCATCGACGTGAGCCATGAAACACTCAATGGGCGTTCTATAATTCAAAGATTTTCTTGGTATGTTGTTTCTTCTCTGAACAACATCAGCTATTTGATGTTGCGATACGGTGTTGAAATCCGTTTCTTTAGGCAACCCATTCTTTCGTAGTAAGCCATTGGAATGCTCATTCAGCATGTGGTCAATTTGAGTTAAAGTATAAATAGACAGACAAAGGAGAAGATTTTATGGCTAAACATAAAATTTATACGATGAGTTTTGCTAACGTTTATCCTCACTATGTCAAAAAAGCAGAGAGAAAAGGACGAACTAAATCAGAAGTCGATGAAATTATCCGTTGGTTAACAGGGTACACTCAAGAAGAGATTGATGAACAGTTGGAAAAAGAAACAAATTTTGAAACCTTTATTGCGGATGCACCTGAAATGAATACCTCGAGACATTTGATTAAAGGCGTCATTTATGGCATGCGTGTAGAAGAAATAGATGAACCCACTATGCAAGAAATTCGTTACTTGGATAAGTTAATTGATGAATTAGCTAAAGGAAAAGCCATAGAGAAGATTTTAAGACAGGCTTAAAATCTTCAATAGTTAATACAGGAGCAGTGGAATACCGAGATAGTAAAAGGTTCAAATACGGCCACTTCGTATTTGAACCTTTTTTATATTACCGCTTCAACATCCGCTCTAAAGCCATCGTCGCCTGTTCACTCGTCGTTTCATCAACTGTGATCGGGTTGATCGGTTCCCCTTGTCTCAACGAATCCAAACACCATGCTAAGTGTGGTAAGTCAATTCGGTTCATCGTCAAGCACGGGCACATATGTGGGTTTAATGAGATAATGTGTTTGTCTGGATTTTCATCAATCAGACGTTTGACGAGGTTCATTTCCGTTCCAATGGCCCACGCACTGCCAGCTGGTGCGTTTTCAATTGTTTGAATGATATGGCGTGTCGAGCCGGCATCATCAGATAAGGCGACGACTTCGCGTTTACATTCGGGGTGAACTATGATCGTCATGTCTGGGTGTTCAGCGCGCACTGATTCGACATTGTGAACGGTAAAGTTTTCGTGGACGGAACAGTGCCCTTTCCATAAAATCACTTTGATATCGTCGAGATCCCCTTCAAAAATTAACGTTTCTAAAATCGGGTCCCATACCGCCATCTGCTCTAATGGAATGCCTAGATTATAAGCTGTGTTGCGGCCAAGGTGTTGGTCAGGCAAAAACATAATCCGCTCTTTTTGCGTGAGTGCCCACGTCATCATGCTTTCGCAGTTAGATGATGTCGTTGTGGCACCGCCGTGTTTACCGACAAACGCTTTAATGGCTGCCGTTGAATTAACATAGGTCATCGGCAATATCGTATCGCCAAGCATATCGGTTAATCGATCCCACGCGATTTCCGTTTGGTCGATATTCGCCATATCGGCCATGGAACAACCGGCGCGCATATCAGGTAAGTACACGTTTTGATCGTCGTCTGTTAATATATCAGCCGTTTCCGCCATGAAGTGTACGCCGCAAAACACGATGTGCTTAGCGGGTGTTTCGGCTGACTTTCGAGCTAATTCCAGTGAGTCTCCCCGCGCGTCGGCGAAGGCAATAACGTCATCTTTTTGATAATGGTGTCCTGGGATGAATAAGTCGTTCCCTAATTCTGTTTTGGCGTTTTGAATAAGCTGTTTTAAAGCTTCATCTGACATTTCTTTATAGCCTTCAGGAATTTGTGATACGGATTGTTTTAATTGTTGTAAAATAGACATTGTTATACACGCTCCTTTGAGACTTTGTGGTGGGCACTAATGTCGACTGCCTCAACATGATGCGTGAGACACCCCATCGATATCGCGTCGATAGTTAACCCTCGAAAAAGCGATAAATTGTCTAAAGTGATGCCACCAGATAATTCAACTGTAATCGAGTCTGGAATGAGGTCTAGCCAGTTCACTAAGTGGTATAAATCAGTATTATCAAGCATAATCACATCAACGTTGGCTTCCACCGCTTCGAGCAATTGATCTTTCGATTCCACTTCAACTTCAATCGTGACGGTATGGCCGGCCTGGTTGCGGGCACGCTGAATAGCTTCTTTAACTGACCCAGCAAAAGCGATGTGATTATCTTTAATTAACACAGCGTCATCGAGGCGCCGTCGATGGTTGAAGCCACCGCCTGCTCTAACCGCGTATTTTTCGAGCATGCGAAGCCCTGGCGTTGTTTTTCGTGTATCCGTAATTTTGATTGCTGGATCATTCAACTGTCGTACGGCTTGTTGTGTCGTCGTTGCAATGCCTGATAATCGTTGAATGAGGTTAAGGATGACACGCTCACCTTGTAATAGCGTCGAAATAGGGCCCGATACGTCAGCAATCGGTTGGTTGACAGGCAATGATTCTCCATCTGATATGTACTGCTTGACGTCAATGTTCGAATCCAGTAATTCATAGCCAGCACGAATAATGGAAGCTCCGCAAAAAATCCCCGTTTCTTTTGCATGAATCGTCAATGTGCCTGTTTCGCCACGTGTGAATATCGAGTCGCTCGTGATATCTCCATCACCGATATCTTCTATGAAAAATTCTTGTAGCAATTGTTTTAATTTAACCTCGTTCACACCATACCTCTCCCTCTTGGTAAATTTACATGTGTCTTGACACCTATATTTACATATTATTTAATAAATAGCAAGGTGATTTTTAAAAAGGGGATGAGTGTGTGATTTATATGGATTATGCGGCAACGACACCGATGAGTGATGTGGCGTTAAATGCGTATGGTGATGCTGCGAGAACGTATTTTGGCAATACGAATAGCTTGCATGATGCCGGTACAGAAGCAGCGCAAGTTTATGAGTGGTGCCGTCAGCAAATCGGCCATTATGTGGGGGCGGACGGTGACCATATTTATTTTACGAGTGGAGGTTCAGCTAGTAATCAATTAGCGGTTAGCCATTGGATGTCACGTGAAGACGGACAGCACGTTATTATGTCAGCAGGTGAACATAATTCGGTACAAACCATGAGAGCATCGTTAGAGCATGAAGGTTTTCGCGTGAGTATCATACCATTTCGTCCAGATGGCAGGATCGATTTGGAAAAACTGAATGACGCAATAAGTGAAGATACGGCGCTCGTCTGTGTGCAACATGTAAATGGCGAAATGGGGTCGATTCAACCGATTCATGATGTGGCGGACCTTTGCCGTCGTTACCACGCTAAATTGCATGTCGATGCGGTGCAAAGTTTTGGAAAGCTTGATTTGTCTAAAATGGCGAACGATGTTGATAGCTTAGCGGTGACTAGCCATAAACTATACGGCCCTAAAGGGGTTGGAGCGCTCTATTTAAGAGACAAACCCAAAACGGCTTTGACGACTAATACGATTGATTTACCGAGTGTTGTGGCATTTACGGCAGCGAGTGAAGAAGCGGTGACTAACATAGAGCAAGAAGAAGCTCGTTTTCAATCCTTAAGACAGACATTTAAGCGTGAATTGATGTACCCAGACTATGTTCGTTGGTTTGAAGCAGGGGACCAAGAACAACTTCCTAGCATTGTTGGGATGGCGATTCATCATATGGACGGCCAATATGTTATGTTAGAATGTAATCGGCAAAACATCGCCATTTCAACGGGCAGTGCTTGTGATAGTCGTTACGAGCAACATGCTCATGTGACGCGAGCGTTACAAATGGATGATGAAACGGCAAGGCAATTTTTTCGTGTGTCGTTTGGTCGCTATACGACACATGATGATGTAAAAAAGCTTGCTGCATGTTTAAATGAGTTAATAGAATTGAATGTTTTAGATGAGGTGAATTCCGATGGCCAACCAACGACTGTCCAGTGAGGAACGAAGACGACATATTTTAAATCAATTAAAACAACAGCAAGAACCCGAAACTGGCAAAGCTCTGTCTGAAGCCTATCATGTTAGCCGGCAAGTGATCGTCGGCGATATCGCGTTGTTAAAAGCGCAAAATGAACCGATCATGTCGACGAGTCAAGGTTATGTCTACATGCGGGATCAGGCTGAAACCCATCGATTTGAACGAACGATTGCTTGTCGCCATAACCGTGCTGAGACTGAAGACGAGCTAACGATTTTAGTCGACCACGGGGTGTATGTGAAAGATGTCATTGTTGATCACCCAATCTACGGTGAATTTAAAGCCGTTTTACATATTTCTAACCGTGTGGATGTCAGACGTTTTATCGAACAAGTTCAGTCATCAGAAGCGGCTTTGTTGTCAGAGCTAACAGGTGGCGTTCATTTGCATACGATTGCAGCCCATGATGAGTCACTTCTCGATGAAGCGGAACACGCTTTAAAAGAGCGAGGTTTATTAGTGAATGATGGATGATTAAAAACTCAGCTGAACGCTGTTTTTTATAGAAGATTAACGGAACAAAATGTGATCGGTTTACTAAAAAAATAGTATAAAAACAATTCATTTGTCGAAGAAAACTTGATAAAATAGATGACAACTATTTAGAAAGGAGAGGTGAAAATGGATTTTCTCAGTACATTAATAGGTGAAGGTAACAAAATATTTTGGGACTATTTATTAGTATATTTATTAATTTTTGCAGGACTATTTTTTACATTGTACAGTCGTTTTGTTCAATTCCGTTTGTTTCCGGAAATGTTCAAAGTCATTCGCGAAGAAGCGGTTGAGCAAAGTGGTAAGCGCGGGACGAATGCCTTTCAAGCATTTAGTATTAGTATTGCATCACGCGTTGGTACAGGTAACTTAGCGGGTGTGGCTTTAGCCGTCGCGGTAGGTGGTCCAGGTGCTGTCTTTTGGATGTGGGTGATTGCGCTGATCGGAATGGCGACAGCGTTTATCGAAAGTACGCTTGCGCAAGTGTATAAAGTGCCGGATGAAAACGGATTTCGTGGTGGTCCAGCGTATTATATCGAAAAAGCGCTCGGCCAACGGTGGATGGCTGTATTATTTGCAGTATTAATTACGATTACATTCGGATTAGTGTTTAACGCGGTGCAAGCGAATACGATTTCAGGTGCTGTTGAGAAGGCATTTGATATTGATCCGCTAGTCACAGGTATTGTACTCGTTGTTTTAGCCGGTATTATTATTTTCGGTGGTATTAAACGAATTGCGGTCGTATCAGGAACGATTGTACCAATTATGGCAGTCATATATGTTGCGGTCTCACTAGTCGTTGTGTTTATGAACTTGTCTGAAGTACCACGTATTTTCATGATGATTGTGTCGCATGCATTCGGCTTGGAACAGGCTGTTGGTGGTGGTGCAGGTGCTGCACTGATGAACGGGATTAAACGTGGTTTATTCTCAAACGAAGCTGGTATGGGTAGTGCGCCCAACGCTGCAGCGACAGCAGGTGTAAGTCACCCAGCGAAGCAGGGACTCGTTCAATCATTAGCTGTCTTTTTTGATACGATCGTTGTCTGTTCACTAACTGCGTTTGTGATTTTGTTATACAGTGACTTTGCGAGTCATACAGAAGACGGCATTCAGTTAACCCAGACTGCTTTAAGTGCGCAAATTGGGGATTGGGCTGTTATTTTCTTAGCTGTGACGATCTTCTTATTCGCGTTCAGTTCATTAATTGGTAACTATTATTATGGTGAATCAAATATTGATTTCTTAAAATATAGTAAATTATGGCGTAACGTTTATCGCTTTGTCGTGCTATTTATGGTTATGTTCGGTTCGCTAGCTTCCATTGATATTGTTTGGAATTTGGCTGACTTATTTATGGCGATGATGGCAACAGTCAACTTAATTGCTATACTATTACTCAGTCGCATTGCTTTCCGTGTGTTAGCTGATTATGTGCAGCAACGTAAAGCAGGATACGACCCAGAATTCCAAGCTAGTCAGCATGGATTGAAAAATGTTGAATGGTGGGGCGAGCAAGATAAGTCCTAACATTTATGGCGTATTGTATATCCGAAAGCATCTGATGTTAAGGTGCTTTCGGATATTTATGTTTGAACTGAAATATTTCAGGGAAATGGTTAATGTTTATCATATTGAAAAAAACAACTGAACTAAAGACCTATAATTTAAATTTAATATTTGATATAATTAAAAGTCTACACGAATAGTCTCTCAATTGCGTGATTTAGTTATGAATAATGTGAAAATAGTTTGGTTAGGTGTCGTTCATCTTAGAAAAACTAATGTTATAGGTTACTTTTGAATGAAGCTCATACGTCATTGATGGATTAGTAAACGGAGGATATCCATATGGAACATCGTAAAATAATAGGCCGAGCAATGTTGTATGAATCAGCTTTTAATGCGTTAGAGGATCAAATTGCAATTATAGATGCGAATGGAACGATTTTGACGACGAATAGTAGATGGAATGCTTTTTGTTTAGATAATGGCGGTGATTTAGCGAAATGCGGCGTCGGCATCAACTATTTAAATTTTACAGATGAGGCATCATACGAAGGTATATTAAACGTGCTTAACGGCGAAGAAACAGAATTTCATTATGAATATCCGTGTCATGCAATCGATGAAAGACGGTGGTTTGATATGGTGGTAACGCCTTTATCTGAAGATGATGAATTAGGCGAGGTAGATGGAGCGGTCATCGCACACCGTAATATTACGTCCCGAAAACAGCTGGAACTGAGTCAGAAAAGTGATTTGGAGCTGGCGGAAAATCTTCAACAAAACGTTCTACTCCCGCCAATTGATGACGATCATATTTCGATTGAGGGCTTGCTTATGCCGTCAGATCATTTATCAGGAGACATGTACGCGTGGTATCAAATAGACGATCATCGATATGGTGTTATGTTATTAGATGTGATGGGGCATGGTGTTTCGTCAGGGTTAATCAGTATGTCTCTTCGCTCATTATTGCGGGGGATTATCACCCGGGTATCGTATCCAAACACTGTGTTTGATGAACTTAATGAACATTTTTGTAAATTATATGGTATGGATTCGTTTCCGAAGCTGTACTTTAGCACTGGTATTTACTTATTAATTGATACGAATGAGCAGACGATTCAATATTTTAATTGTGGTCATCCGTCGGGCTTGATTTTCGGTCAAACCCAACAGTTACTCACCCAAACATCGATTCCAATTGGGATTAATGCGCATCATAAAATTAGTAATGAAATCGTTCATTACGAAAAGGGTGACCGTATTATTTTATACACTGATGGGTTATATGATTCTCTCGGTATGACACCGAAACAGTTTGAGCGTTATGTGTATCGAGAAGGGATTTCGAAGCTTGTGTCGAATCATTTATCAGAAGAACTGTTTGCTGATATGGAACAAGCAGATGATATATCCGTCGTATCGATCAAACTATAATTTTATTCCAAATCCATTCATATTGTAATTTCATTTTTAAAACGGTCGATTGTGTTTCGTGTTCGGGATGAAGGGCAAGGCTTTGATGTAGACAAACGTCTAAATGAGTTGTATGAGGTTTCTAAATTACCGATCGAAGAACAATTTGATCACGGACGTGGGTTGCTATTGATTGATCAAATCATGGACGACATTGCATTTTCTAGGACGGGTAATGAATTGTTAATGCGCAAGTGGCAGTCACATGAGACGGATAGGGAGTGATCATAAGATGGGCCGCCAAGATGGCATTGTTTATTTTTATACGAAACAAAACTGTAAATTGTGCGAAGACGTGAAACAGTTGCTGCAAATTTTGCAGATGGATTATCAGTTTTCGATTGTTGAACAAAACATTTATCAAGACGAACGATTACTTGAGGATTATTTCATGTTGATTCCAGTTGTTCGTATCGGAAATCGTGAATTGTCGGCTGAAGCAATCTCTTTTGTTACATTAGAGCAGTTTTTGCAAGAACACCTCACATAATGTTTGAAAATGGTGAGGGGTTCTGCTACTATAAATGTAGGATATTTTTTTGCACTTAGTGGGACGAAAAATGACTCACTCAAGGTCGATGGGTGTCCAGGGAAGTATAATCACTTGATTTGAAATATTGCAAATTAAGGATGATGTCTAGAGAAGGTGATAAAGTGCGCCGAATTTTTGATGTACAACAAAAGTTAGTTCCCGATCTATTAGAAAAAATGGATGCGCGCTATCACGTGTTAAGTATGATTGCGAAAACACAACCTGTAGGCAGGCGTACATTGGCTGAGAGATTGAATAAAACGGAAAGGCAAATGCGTAGTGAAATTGAATTTCTCGATGAGCAACAGTTAATTTCTGTTACATCTAAAGGGATGTACGTGACGCGTGACGGATCAGATGTCCTTAAAGCGTACCATCATGTCTTAAAAGAAGGGTCTGACTTGCATTTTATCGAGCAACAATTAATGGAGCGTCTGCCAGTTAGTCATGTGAAAGTCGTTCCAGGCGACGGAGATGAATCGCCAGATGATGTTAAAACACTTCTCGGGAAAGAAGCAGCAAAGATTATGACATCATTTTATCAGGAGGATCCAGTCGTTACTGTAACTGGTGGGTCAACGATGGCTAAAGTCGCTGATTATATGCAACCAGTTGACGGTGTTAAACCTACATTTGTGCCAGCGCGTGGCGGTTTGGGCGATCAACACGAATATCAAGCCAATTCAATTTGTGTTCAAATGGCTACTCGTGCTAATGGCGACTATCGTTTGTTGTATGTTCCTGATTCGATTGGTGAGGAATTGCACGCCAAAATGCAACAAGAACCGACGATATTAGACGTATTACAGTTGATGAACCGGGCGGATATCGTGATTCATGGTATCGGTGACGCACAGACGATGGCTAGGCGACGTCGAGCATCAGATGACACAATGAAGAAAATTGTCGATGATGAAGCGGTCGGAGAATCTTTTGGTTATTACTTCGACAAAAACGGGAAGACTGTACACAGAGCGAATTCTATTGGCCTAGCAATTGATAACTTAAAGGAGCGTAGCCAAATCATTACGGTGGCTGGTGGCGCTTCGAAACGCGATGCCATTTCAGCTTATTTGAAATGGGGCGAAAGTGATGTCTTAGTAATTGATGAGGCGATTGCCCATCATTTACTTCAAGAATACTAATTTAAAAATGGGAGGCATTTTTTATGACAGTAAAATTAGGGATTAACGGTTTTGGAAGAATTGGACGCCGCGTATTTCGCGCAGCGCTTAACAATGACGATGTAGAAGTAGTGGCAATTAACGACTTAACAGATGCGAATATGCTCGCACATTTACTTAAGTACGACTCGGTTCATGGTACGTTACCTGAGGATGTTCAAGCTAAAGGTGACAATTTAGTTGTAGATGGTAAAGAAATCAAAGTAATGTCAGAACGTGACCCAGCAAACTTAGGTTGGGGCGACTTAGGCGTTGAAATCGTGATTGAATCAACTGGTTTATTCACAAAACGTGACGATTCACAAAAACACATCGACGCAGGCGCGAAGAAAGTTATTATTTCAGCACCTGGTAAGCAAGAAGACAAGACATTGTTAATGGGTGTTAACGAAAGTGACTATGATCCAAGTGCTCACACAATCGTATCAAACGCGTCATGTACGACAAACTGCTTAGCACCTGTTGCGAAAGTATTAAGTGATAAATTCGGTCTTAACCGTGGTATTATGACAACTGTTCACTCATACACGAACGACCAACAAATTCTAGACTTACCGCATAAAGACTACCGTCGTGCGCGTGCCGCTGCTAATAACATCATTCCAACAACAACTGGTGCAGCTGAAGTCGTCGGTAAAGTACTTCCAGAAGTGGATGGCAAATTAACAGGTATGGCTATGCGTGTTCCGACACCAAACGTATCACTTGTTGACTTAACAGCTGAACTTGGACAAAATGTTTCAGTTGAAGATGTTAACAATGCATTAAAAGAAGCTGCTGAAGGTGAACTAAAAGGCATCTTAGGTTACAGTGACTTACAGCTTGTATCATCTGATTACAATGGTAACACTCATTCTTCTGTCGTTGATGGCGACTCAACATTAGTGATGGAAGACAACATGGTGAAAGTTGTATCATGGTATGACAACGAATCAGGCTATTCTAGTCGTTGTGTCGATTTAGCGGTTTATATGGCAGAGCAAGGTCTATAATAAAGAATCACGTCGAATGAGAGTTTCTTTATGATAAAACTTGTTCTAAAATAGAAGGAGGGACTCGATATGTCCCTCCTTAAATTTAGCCTTGGAGGTATTTCAAGTGAAACGAAAAATGAACTTACGTGATGTGGAATTAGAAGGTAAGCGCGTCTTTTGTCGTGTCGATTTTAACGTGCCAATGTCCGGTGGCGAAATTTCGGATGATACGCGTATTCAAGCAGCGCTTCCAACGATTATGTACTTAATTCAAAATGGTGCGAAAGTGATTTTAGCTAGTCACCTAGGTCGTCCAGATGGTGAAGTGGTTGAGGAATTACGATTAGATCCGATCGCACAACATTTAAGTAATTATTTAGAACAACCTGTATTCAAAACAGATGATGTGTATAGTGATGATGTCGCAAAAGCAGCCAGTGAATTGGAAAACGGCGATGTCATGCTTCTTGAAAATGTTCGTTTTGAAAAAGGCGAGAAGAAAAACGATGAAGCGTTAGCGAAACAATTCGCATCGTTGGCTGACCTTTTTGTTAATGATGCGTTTGGTGCTGCTCACCGCGCTCATGCATCGACTGAAGGTATTGCCCATCATGTGACATCTGTATCTGGCTTTTTACTTGAAAAAGAAATCGAAGTATTAGGCAAAGCATTAGACAATCCAGAGCGCCCATTCACAGCGATTATTGGTGGCGCGAAAGTGAAGGATAAGATTGGTGTCATTGACCATTTAATCGACCGTGTCGACCATTTATTAATTGGTGGTGGCTTGTCGTATACGTTTATTAAAGCGTTAGGCCACGAAATCGGAAAATCGTTACTTGATGAAGATAATATTGATTCAGCGAAACAATTTATTCAAAAAGCGAAAGATAAAGGTGTTTCACTTCATTTACCGGTTGATGTGACAGTCGCTGATGATTTTTCTCGTGATGCAAATACGAAAGTCGTTCCAATCGATGACATTCCGAGTGATTGGGAAGGTTTAGATATAGGCTCTGAGACGGTTGAGAAGTATGCCGACATCATTAAAGATTCGAAGCTGATCATTTGGAACGGTCCAATGGGTGTCTTTGAATATGAACCATTCTCACACGGAACGAAAGGTGTTGCCAAGGCCTTAGCTGAAACAGAAGGCTATACAGTTATCGGTGGTGGCGATTCTGCGTCAGCTGTTGAGAAATTTAATTACGCTGATCAGATGGACCACATGTCAACGGGCGGTGGTGCGTCATTAGAATTTATGGAAGGTAAAGTCTTACCAGGTGTCGCAGCGTTGAATGAATTAGATGAAGAGGTGAAATAAATGCGTAAACCAATTATAGCAGGCAATTGGAAAATGAATAAATTAGCAGGAGATGGCGCGCGTTTTGTTTTAAATGTACGCGAACAATTACCAGAAGCGGACAAAGTCGAAGCGGTCGTCTGCGCCCCGCATATTCATTTACCGTTATTAACCGAAGCAGCACGCGATTTTCAACTCGGTATCGGTGCTCAAAACATGCATTTTGAGGACAGTGGTGCGTTTACTGGTGAAGTGAGTCCAGAAATGCTTAAAGATATTTTAGTCGATTACGTCGTGATAGGTCACTCTGAGCGCCGTGAGATGTTCGGTGAAACAGATGACTCCGTTAATGAAAAAGTTAAAGCTGCATTTAAACATGAGATCACGCCGATCGTTTGTGTAGGCGAAACATTAGAGCAACGCGAAAACAATGAAACATTCCCGTTTGTCGAACAACAAGTGAAAGCCGGACTTGCTGGGTTAACAGAAGAGCAGGCAAAACAAGTTGTGATTGCGTATGAACCGATCTGGGCGATTGGTACAGGTAAAACAGCGACGAGTGAAGAAGCTAATGATGTCTGTGCACATATTCGTCAAGTGCTACGTGATACATTTTCCGGTGATGTAGCTGACGCAGTGCGCATTCAATACGGTGGCAGCGTGAAACCAGCGAATATCGACGAACTGTTAAGCCAGTCTGATATTGATGGTGCTCTAGTTGGTGGCGCTAGTTTAGAAGAAGAATCATTCGTGAAACTCGTGGAGGCTGGTGCCAATGCCTAAGCAACCATTAGCAGCGCTCATTATTTTAGACGGCTATGCGATGCGTGATGAAGCTTATGGCAATGCGGTTAAACAAGCGAACACACCTAATTTTGATCGTTACTGGGGTGAGTTCCCTCATTCACAATTAACAGCTTGTGGTGAGGCAGTCGGGCTCCCTGAAGGACAGATGGGGAACTCTGAGGTCGGTCATTTAAATATCGGTGCAGGCCGTGTTGTGTATCAAAATTTAACGCGCATTAATTTAGCGATTAAAGACGGTAGCTTTCAACAAAATGAAAGTTTTACGAAAGCAGCTGATCATGTGAAAGACCATGATGGTGCGTGGCATATTTTCGGTTTGTTATCGGATGGTGGCGTCCACAGTCATGAAAATCATATTCATGCGATGTTAGATGCCGCGAAAGCGAAAGGTATTGACCGTGTGTATGTGCATGCCTTTTTAGATGGACGTGACGTCGGGCCGAAAACAGCTGTGACGTATTTAGAACGGTTGCAAGCGAAAATGGACGAGATTGGTGTCGGGAAACTTGCCAGTGTGTCAGGTCGTTATTATGCGATGGACCGTGACAAACGTTGGGAACGTGTCGAAAAAGCGTTTCGTGCTCTTCGTTTAGGTGATGTGAAACAGACGACGGATGCTATTCAAGCAGTTAAAGACTCATATGACGAAGACATTGTTGATGAATTTGTCGAGCCATTCGTATTAACGGAAAATGGTAAGCCGGTTGCGACTGTTGAGGATGGCGACGCGATTTTATTTGCGAATTTCCGTCCAGACCGTGCGCAACAACTGACGGATGTTTTCTCGAATAATCGTTTAGATGATTTTGAAACCGAGTACGAGCCGTTACACAATCTTCATATGGTGACGATGACGCAATACAGTGATGCGTTCACGGTTGATGTTGCGTTTCCACCGAATACACCTGAGAATACTATCGGTGAAGTTGTGTCAAACAACGGCATGACGCAATTACGTATTGCGGAAACAGAAAAATACCCACACGTGACGTATTTTATGAACGGTGGATTAGAGCAAACGTTTGACGGTGAGAATCGTATTTTAATTGACTCACCGAAAGTCGCAACATACGATTTGAAACCGGAAATGAGTGCGTATGAAGTGACGGATGCGTTGATCGAAGCTTATGACGAGGATGCGCCGAATTTAACAATTTTAAACTTCGCAAACCCTGACATGGTTGGCCACTCAGGTATGTTAGAGCCAACGATTAAAGCGGTTGAAGCGGTCGATGAATGTTTAGGCCGTGTAGTTGATAAAATTCATGAATTAGGTGGGTCTGTCATTATAACGGCTGACCACGGTAATTCGGATATCGTGTTAAACGATGATGGCAGTCCGATGACCGCGCATACGACAAACCCTGTTCCAGTCATTGTCACAAAGGAAAATGTTGAGTTACGTGAAGGTGGCATTTTAGGCGACCTCGCCCCAACATTACTCGACTTATTACAAGTCGACCAACCAGACGATATGACAGGACAATCATTAATAAAATAACTAAATGAAGGAGTGATTGCGATGCCTTATATTTTAGATGTAGGTGCACGTGAAGTATTAGATTCAAGAGGTAACCCAACAGTTGAAGTTGAAGTGATGACAGATTCTGGCGCATTCGGTAAAGCCATGGTACCAAGCGGTGCTTCAACAGGTGAATACGAAGCTGTTGAACTACGTGACGGAGACGACAACCGTTATTTAGGCAAAGGTGTTGAAACAGCAGTTGAAAACGTGAACGAAATCATCGCACCAGAATTAATCGGATTTGACGTCACGGAACAGTTGATTATTGACCAAACCTTAATCGAATTAGACGGAACAGAAAACAAAGGCCGTTTAGGTGCTAACGCTATTCTAGGCGTATCAATGGCAGCAGCTCATGCAGCAGCGGACTTTGAAGGGAAGCCACTTTATAAATACTTAGGTGGTTTCTCTGCACACACGCTTCCAACACCAATGATGAACATTTTAAACGGTGGGGAACATGCGGATAACAATGTCGACATTCAAGAGTTCATGATTATGCCTGTTAGTGCTCCAACGTTTAAAGAAGCGCTACGCCAAGGGGCGGAAATTTTCCACGCGCTTAAGAAAGTACTTAAGAGCAAAGGCTATGCGACAGGTGTTGGTGACGAAGGTGGTTTCGCGCCGAACTTGAAGTCGAACGAAGAAGCGCTTGAAACAATTGTGGAAGCAGTTGAAAAAGCGGGTTACACTATCGGTTCTGACATCAAATTAGCGATGGACGTTGCAGCATCTGAAATTTATCAAGATGGTCAATACAACCTTAAAGGCGAAGGTGTGACACGTTCAGCTGAAGAAATGGTCGATTGGTATGAAGACTTGATTAACAAGTTCCCAATCGTCAGCATTGAAGACGGATTAGACGAAAACGACTGGGACGGCTTCAAAGTGCTAACAGAACGTATCGGCGACCGTGTTCAGTTAGTTGGCGATGACTTATTCGTTACAAATACGAAGAAACTAGAAGAAGGTATCGAGAAAGGCATCGGTAACTCGATTTTAGTTAAAGTGAACCAAATCGGCACGCTAACGGAAACATTCGAAGCGATCGAAATGGCGAAACGCGCTGGCTATACAGCTGTCATCTCGCACCGCTCAGGTGAAACTGAAGACGCGACGATTGCAGACATTGCCGTTGCAACAAACGCTGGCCAAATTAAAACAGGCGCACCGTCACGTACGGACCGCGTTGCGAAATACAATCAACTTCTTCGTATTGAAGAAGATTTAATGACGACAGCCTTTTACGCAGGCGAATCAGCGTTTTATAACTTAAAATAATGAAGCAGGTTGACCCGGGGCGTGCGTTGCCTCGGGTTTTCTGTATTTAGAGAATCGGCGATAAATTTGTGAATTCGACGATTTAATTTGTGGACCGGCGATAAAATTTAGAATTCGATGATATATCTTTAAAATCGACGATAAAGAACGAGTGAATCATCCGTTTTTAATTATTCTATTGGGTTAAAATGGTTTGTCCAAAATGTTAAAAAACAATTTGCAAATTCGATGATTTTTACTATAATCTATTACATGACAAATCTTTAATCCATGAAAGTTTTAAAAATGAAAGAAAGCGATTGCATATTTAATTGACTACAAGAGGAGGCGTTATACATGCAGAACTTAACGAAGCAAATTGTTATTGCATTAATTCTAGGTATTGCAGTCGGTATTGTGATGAACTTATTCTTCCCTGATCTATGGTTTAATCGGGTTGATACATATGTTTTCACACCGCTCGGCGATATTTTCTTACGATTGATTCAAATGATGGTCGTACCCATTGTGTTCGTATCAATTGTTCTTGGTACAGCAGGACTTGGTGACCCGAAAAAGTTAGGACGTATCGGTGGTAAAACAATCGGGTTTTTCTTACTTTCGACAACGGTTGCCTTAACGATTGCGATGTCATTAGCCTTGCTATTCAAACCAGGTGAACCGGGTATTTTAGATACAGTTGATATTGAAGAAGGGTATCAAGCAGAAGAAACGCCATCTGTTGTTGATACATTAGTCAATATTATTCCGACGAACCCGATTGACGCGATGGTTAATGGTGAAATGTTACAGATTATCTTTTTCTCAATTTTCATTGGTTTTGCCTTAGCTGTCTTGAGTAAGAAAACGGATAAAATTTATCATTTATTTGAACAAGCCTTTGATCTAGTGATGTACTTAATTAAAATCATTATGTACATGGCGCCATTGGGTGCGTTCGCGTTAATCGCATCGGCTGTTGGTGGTACAGGGTTTGATGCCATTAAATCAATGTTTGCTTACTTCTTAGTCGTACTACTCGCGTTAGTCGTTCATGCTGTAGTGACGTATGGCTCTGTGATTAAGTTTATGGCAAAGAAGAGTCCTATATGGTTTATTAAAAACTTCGCTCAAGCAATTAGTGTGGCATTCGGTACAGCTAGTAGTAGTGCGACATTACCTGTCTCGATGACAACAGCGCAAAAGCGTTTAGGTGTCCGTGAATCAGTGAGTGGTTTCGTTCAGCCAGTAGGTGCAACGATTAATATGGACGGTACCGCGATTATGCAAGGTGTAGCAACCGTCTTTATTGCTCAAGTTTATGCCGAAAGCTTGAGTTTAACCGAAATGTTAACAGTCGTCTTAATTGCCGTACTAGCATCGATTGGTACTGCGGGTGTGCCAGGTGTCGGCTTAATCATGCTGGCAATGGTGTTAGACCAAGTCGGCTTACCTGTTGAAGCGATCGGACTGATTCTCGGTGTGGACCGTTTACTTGATATGACACGTACAGCTGTAAACATTACAGGTGATGCGGCATGTGCCCTTTATATTAACGAAACGGAACCCGATTTAGACGGAGAAGATGAAAAACCTTCCGTCAGCTCAAATGCCTAAAATCTATCTTGCAATGGTCGTCTTATTTGTGCTAAAGTAAACTTATGGATTTGTGCGTATGCATGAGGAGGTCAATGCAATGTATGGAGTTTTAGCTACATTATTATTTATTAATACGATTGCGTTAATTACCGTTGTTCTCTTGCAACAAGGAAAAAGTGCTGGCTTATCTGGCTCAATTTCTGGCGGTGCTGAACAACTTTTCGGTAAGCAAAAAGCACGCGGGATGGAAGGGATCTTACACCGACTAACGATTATTTTAGGTGTATCGTTTATGGTCGTGACGTTCCTACTCGGTTATATCGTGCAATAAATAAGCGCTACGATTGAAGCAGCAAGTTATATAACTTGCTGCTTTTTACGTTAAAAAAATGATTAAAAATACCAAATAGAGGGAACTGTATTAATTAGTAGATTAGAAAGGAAGACAGACATGAAAATCAAAGAACCAAAACCATTCACATTCGAAGCAGGACCACGAGCTGTCCTTCTACTACACGGATTTACGGGCCATTCAGCGGACGTCCGTATGTTAGGCCGTTACTTAGAAAAACAAGGCTATACAACGCATGCTCCGATCTACCGCGGACACGGTAAACCACCTGAAGAGCTCGCTGAAACAACAGCTGATGATTGGTGGGAAGATGTAGTCGCAGCTTATGAGCATTTGCGAGATCTAGGCTATGAGGAAATTGCAGTTGCCGGCTTATCATTAGGTGGTGTTCTATCGTTAAAACTAGCCATGAATAAACCAGTTAAAGGTGTCATGCCGATCTGTACCCCGATCTTCTTTGACAATAAAGATGAATTGTCAGCAGGCTATCGTTTCAAAGCGAAAGAATATAAACAATTAGAGCAGAAGGATAAAGAAACAATAAAACAAGAAGTTGATGAGCTTATGGACAATTCAACGGATATGTTTGAGTCCTTAAGTCAATTAATTCAATCCGTTGAACGAGATTTAGACACTATTTATGCCCCGACATATGTGTTACAAGCAGGAGCAGATGAGATGATCAACAAAGATAGTGCACAACATATTTATGACAACGTTGAGTGCGACCAAAAAGATATTAAATGGTATGAAGGGGCACCCCATGTGATTACGTTAAGTGATTACAAAGAACAAGTTCATGAAGATATCTATCATTACTTAGAACAATTAGATTGGTCTCAATAATCACGATGAGAGGTGAATAACATGGAAACGGAAGAGATGAAACAACGTTTAATGACCTTTTTCCAAGAAGAGGCGACACGACCGTTAAGCGTAGAAGAAGTACAAGAAGACTTAAATATTGAAAACAGTGAAGACGTGAAAGAGCTTATGAAAGGATTAAATGCATTAGAAGATGAAGGCGCCTTAATTCGAAATCGTAAAGATCGCTACGGTTTACCTGAAAAAATGAACTTAATACGTGGCCGTATTCAAATGCATGCTAAAGGGTTTGCCTTCTTACTACCAGAACGTGAAGAGCAATCTGATATTTATATTCATCAGTCAGATTTAAACACGGCAATGAATGGTGATACAGTCCTCGTTCGCGTCGAGAATGATTCAGTGAACGGGAATCGACCAGAAGGCGTTGTCGTTCGTATTGTCGAACGTAGTGACCAAACAATTGTGGGCACGTATCAAGACAATGGACGGTTCGGTTTTGTCATTGCGGATGATAAGCGCATACCGGGTGATATTTTTATTAAAGAAGGTAATAACAACGGAGCGGTTGATGGTCATAAAGTCATTGTCGAAATCGTTGAATATCCGAAAGGGGTTAAAAGTGCTGAGGGTGTTGTGACGCAAATATTAGGTCACGAAAATGACCCAGGTATCGACATTTTATCCATTATTCATAAACATGGGATTAAAGCTGACTTTGATCAGGCAACACTGGACCATGCCAATGCGATTCCAGAGACGATAACAGACGACGATATTAAAGGTCGTCGCGACTTGCGTGATAAACAAATTGTGACGATCGACGGAGCCGATGCGAAAGATTTAGACGATGCGGTTAGAATCGAGAAACAGGACAATGGCCATTACTTGCTAGGTGTCTACATTGCCGATGTGACGTATTACGTGGAAGAGGGCACACCGCTTGATAAAGAAGCGTATGAACGAAGTACGAGTGCTTATTTAACGGACAGAGTGATTCCGATGATTCCACACCGTTTATCGAATGGTATTTGTTCCTTAAATCCACAAGTCGACCGTTTAACATTAGGGTGCGAAATGGAAATTGACGATTCGGGCAAAGTGGTCAGCCACGAAATATTCCCAGCAGTTATTAAAACAGCAGCGCGTATGACTTATACGGACGTGAATGATATTTTAGCGGGCAATGAAAGCACACGTAAAGAATACGAATCGCTCGTGCCGATGTTTGAAACGATGGCATCATTAGCTCAAACGTTGCGTAACAAGCGGATGGGCCGTGGTGCGATTGATTTTGATTTCAAAGAAGCAGAAATTGAAGTCGACGAAGACGGTAAACCGACTGATGTCGTCCTACGTGAACGTGGCGTGGCAGAGCGCATGATTGAAGAGTTTATGCTTGTCGCTAATGAAACCGTAGCCGAACATTTTCACTGGATGGATGTGCCATTTATTCACCGCATTCACGAGGATCCGGATTCAGAAAAACTACGCCACTTCTTTGAATTCGTGAGTAACTTAGGGTATAACGTGAAAGGAACGGCTGATGATGTCCATCCGAAAGCGTTACAAGAAGTGATGGATCAAGTATCAGGTAGTAAAGAAGATCTTGTCGTGTCGAAATTAATGCTTCGTTCCATGCAACAAGCAAAATATGCAGCAGAAAGTGTCGGACATTTTGGCTTAGCAACGTCCTTTTACACGCATTTCACATCACCGATCCGACGTTACCCAGACTTAATTGTCCACCGTCTCATTCGGACGTATTTAATTAAAGGTGATCTAAGTGGTGATACGGCGGAGAAGTGGAAAGAACAATTGCCTGATATTGCACGACACACGTCGGATATGGAACGTCGCGCAGTCGATGCAGAGCGTGAAGTAGACGACTTGAAGAAAGCCGAGTTTATGTCTGATAAGATCGGCGAGGAATATGACGCGATTGTGAATTCGGTGACGAACTTTGGTTTATTCGTCGAATTGCCGAATACAATTGAAGGTCTCGTTCATGTGAGCTATTTAACTGACGATTATTATCATTATGATCAACAACATCAAGTGATGATCGGTGAGCGAACAGGCAATATCTTTAGAATTGGTGATGAACTCAAAGTCCGCGTGACAGGTACCAATATCGAAGAACGCGTCGTTGATTTCGAAATTGTTGGCATGAAGAAACCGAAGAAAAAGAAAAAAGCATAAAAATATAGGCTGCGAGTGAAATCGCAGCCTATATTTTATTTCCAATAGCCGTGTAGAATCCAAGGATCCTGAAAGCTAAAGGCATCATCGTTCGGAATGTGTTGACGCGTGGATTCTGGTATATCAAAGCGTATACGAATGTCATCGCCATATTGTTCTTTAAACGATTCAAATTCGTTATAGATCGTTTTCATTAACCCTGGTTGATCAAATAAATCATCCCAAAGGTAAATAACGTGAGCGTATGCATATTTCTTTTGATCGAATTTCATGATAACGAAACGATCTTGCGTATCATTTTCGAAAAAAGTCCAGTTGTCTAACTGTTCATCGGTAAATAACGCTGGGCTTGCTGGAAATGGATAGTAAGCTTCTAATGGGAAAATGACTTGTTCATCTTCTTGAAGCGGATCAATCCAGCGACGTTTTTCGTCTATTGTTGTTAATCTTTGCCATGTGTCACCTGTTGCTTCTGGCATTTTGGATGAATCGACTAAAACAGCTGGGTAAAGCATTTCTAATTGTGGTAAGTTTAATTTTTCTAACACACGTTTAGCCGGATAATTGTGAAGTTGCGTGTTAGCACCAATCCATTTAATATCATCGCGTTGTTTTAATTGGTCGATCGCATATTGGACGATCGTCGTCGCATGGCCATTACCTAAGTATCGTTGGTCACTGCGGAGACGCCCGAGCATACCGTACTGCTCCTGATAAATGGTATAACCAGCAATGGAAGCGAGTTCGCCACCAGAGAATAAGCCGAACAACCGTTGATTATCGTGAGTTACGAGACGTTCGAATACGCGAACAACATAATCATCCTCAATCCCTGTTTGCATGTTGGCAATAAGGCTTTCATCATCTATCGTTAAAGGTCGTATTTGCATCGTGTCAATCATTGTGAAACCTCCTTTTGCTTCGTTTCCCTAATTAAATAGAATGCCATAATTCGAATTGTGTTGTCTATTACAATGACTTAAAAATACACCCATTTTTTTGACTGTTGAGAAATGCCGTGACGTTACTTTCATTTTCCCACTCATGACAGTTTAAATAGGTGCTTCTTTTTGGTAAAATAGCTTTTGCAGTGAGGAGGTCAAAAGATGCCGCAAAAAGATCCAAATGCCATTGCAACTAATCGTAAAGCAAGACATGAATTTCATATTGAAGAAACGTTTGAAGCAGGAATCGTCTTAAAAGGAACGGAAATTAAAGCGATTCGGGCAGGACGCGTCAATTTGAAAGATTCATTCGCACGAGTGTCTAAAGGCGAAGTGTATGTGCACAATATGCATATCTCTGAATATGCACAAGGTAATCAGTTCAACCATGAACCGACGCGAGCGCGTAAATTGTTGCTGAACCGAAAAGAGATCAACCAATTAATCGGTCAAACACAGCAAAAAGGTTATTCACTAGTGCCGTTAAAGATGTACATTAAAAATGGTGTCGCAAAACTGTTAATCGGAGTCGGCCGTGGTAAGAAGAAATATGATAAACGTGAAGACTTGAAACAAAAGGATATGAAACGTGATGTCGAGCGTGCGTTGAAAGATTATTAATGGTAAAGCTTACCGTTTTCAATTCTGCCATCATCGTGTTATAATTATGATGTAACGTTTTGGTACTCACCAAACATTCTTTAATCGGGGATGTTTTGGATTCGACAGGGATAGGTCGAGCTCAGGTAGCGAGTCGAGGTGACGTCTCGTTAAACGTCATTCAGTTAATAATAACTGGCAAACAAAACGATTTCGCTGTAGCTGCCTAGAGCAGGCTACAGGATCCTTCCTGCCATCGCCCGTGTGGTAGATTGAAGGGTCTCAAAATGAAGCGGGCTACGCTAAAGGCCACCGTCTGAGGTCTTTAGAAGAGACTAATCAGACTAGCCATTCGGAAGCCTGTCGGTTGGCTGAAGAATTGGCGAATGACAATAAATCGAATACGCTCGTAGAAGCCTGAGTGGCGATATCTCTGGACGCGGGTTCGAGTCCCGCCATCTCCATATGCATATGGATACGATTGTCATCATATAAAACGGTAGCGAAAATTTTCGCTACCGTTTTTTCGTGTTTCATGGACTTATGAAATAACTAGCTGAATTTATTTCATAAGTCACAGCAGTTATCTCAAAAGTAAGTGAATTTATTTCATAAGTCACAGCAGTTATCTCAAAAATTAAGGTAATTATTTCAAAACTCGTGTAGCGATGTGTCACACAATCGACAACAGCTCGAAAAGTGACATAGATGCCTATTTATGATACATTTTAAGTGGAAACATTTAATGTTTAGGATGTTGGGGAGGCACTTCATGTTATTAGACTATAAAATGTACCAGCATGATACGAGCAACGAATGGGTTGTCTTTTTACACGGTGCTGGTGGGAATCACACGATATTTTATAAACAAGCGAAACAGTTTAAAAAACATTTTAATTGCTTGTTTGTTAACTTTCCAGGACACGGAAAAAGTAAACCGTTAGACGTGAAATATACGACAGGAAATATTGCAGATAAAGTACTCGAATTGTTAGATCATTTAAATATACAACAATCACACTTCATCGGTATTTCGTTAGGCACGATGGTAATGACTGAGATCGGTCACAAAATGCCGGAGCGTGTCGCATCGATGACGATGGGCGGGGCCGTCGTTAAGTGGAAGTTTTGGACAGACATGTTGTTCAAAATTGCTTACAAAGTCCGTTCGTTCGTCCCATATATGTTATTGTATAAATTTTTCGCGCGTATATTAATGCCGAAAAAGAACCATAAAGATTCGCGAAGCACGTTTGTGAATGAGGCATCGAAACTCGGTCAACGCGAATTCGTGCGCTGGACAGAGTTGTTAACCGTATCCAATGGCTTGTACAAGCGTTTCTTATCGATGCCGAAACAAATTCCGAAATTGTATGTCATGGGAGATGAGGATCATGTCTTCTTAAAAGGAGCGCAATATACAGCGGACCGCGACCCTGATGCGTCACTCCAAATTATTGACGATTCAGGTCACGTGTGTAACATTGACCAAGCACAACAGTTCAATGACTACACGATTTCATTCATCGAAAAGCATACCGACGAAAATGAAACGACGCCATCACAATCCAAACCAGTAAAAATGACGATAGCATAAAACGAAACCCTTCAGCAAAGCTGGAGGGTTTTGTAATTGGCATTCTAATTATAGAAATCGTTCGGCAATGCGCGATATCCATGTTATACTATAACGTGGGAAACTATGAAAGTGGAGGCAATGTCATGTTACAAGCTACGAATGTCGGTTTGCGATTTTCAGATCGTAAGCTGTTTGAAGATGTATCAATAAAATTTACTAAAGGAAATTGTTACGGTTTAATCGGTGCAAACGGCGCAGGTAAATCAACATTCCTTAAAATTCTATCCGGAGAAATTGAGCCGCAAGAAGGCACGGTATCAGCGGGTAAAGATGAACGTATCGCGGTGTTAAAACAGGATCACTTCGCCTATGAAGAAGAACGCGTGCTACAAGTTGTGATTATGGGGCACGAAAAGCTTTACCATATCATGCAAGAAAAAGACGCGATTTATGCGAAAGGTGAATTTACAGAAGAAGACGGCATGCGCGCCGCTGAATTAGAAGGTGAATTCGCTGAGCTTAATGGTTGGGAAGCAGAAGGCGACGCCGCGTCATTATTATCTGGTTTAGGTGTTAAAGAAGACTTACACGATAAACAAATGAAAGATTTACCAGAAGGCGAGAAAGTCAAAGTTCTACTCGCTCAAGCGTTATTCGGTAATCCAGATATTTTACTACTTGATGAGCCGACAAACGGTTTGGATATTCAAGCGATTCGTTGGTTAGAAGAGTTTTTAATTAACTTCGAAAATACAGTTGTTGTCGTATCACACGACCGTAACTTCTTGAACAATGTGTGTACGCATATTGCAGACTTAGACTTTGAGAAGATCACGCTTTATGTCGGTAACTACGATTTTTGGTATGAATCTAGTCAATTAGCACAAAAGATGGCGCACGAAGAAAATAAGAAAAAAGAAGAAAAAGTCAAAGAGCTGAAAGAGTTCATCGCTCGTTTCAGTGCAAACGCGTCGAAATCACGTCAGGCGACATCGCGTAAAAAATTACTTGATAAAATTACACTTGATGACATTAAACCGTCATCACGTCGTTATCCGTATATCGCGTTTAAGCCAGGCCGTGAAATTGGAAACGACTTATTAGAAGTGAATAACTTATCGAAAACAATTGATGGTGAGAAAGTGTTAAACAACGTCACGTTCCGCATGAATAAAGACGATAAAGTCGTTTTACTCGGCGATGAAGTGGCGAAAACGACGTTAATTCAAATTTTAATGGGTGAGATGGAACCTGATGAAGGGTCTTATAAGTGGGGTGTGACGACATCACAGTCTTACTTCCCGAAAGACAATTCGGCTTACTTTGAAGGTAATGACAAAAACTTAATCGACTGGTTACGCGATTACTCAGACGATGAAAGTGAAACGTTCTTACGTAGCTTCTTAGGTCGTATGTTATTCTCAGGCGACGAAGTCTTTAAGAAAGCAAGTGTCCTTTCAGGTGGCGAGAAAGTTCGTTGTATGCTGTCACGTATGATGTTAAGTGAAGCAAACGTCTTGTTATTAGACGATCCGACAAATCACCTTGATTTAGAATCGATCCAATCGTTAAACGAAGGACTCATTAATTTCTCTGGATCAGTCATTTTCACATCACACGACCACCAGTTCATTCAGACGATTGCGAATCGTATTATCGAGCTGACAGATGAAGGTGTCATCGACCGTGAAATGAGTTATGAAGAATACCTTGATGACGTCAAGAAAATCGAAACACCAACATTATCATAATAAATTGCCCGCTGAAGTTATCAGCGGGTTATTTATTTGTTTCAAAATAGTCCTAAAATCTACTATCCATAGAGACTATTTTTCCGTTATGATAGTAGTTATAGGAGCGTGTTCTGATTGAATCAAGTGAAAAAACATTTAAAACATATAGATTATCCGTTGTTTAGTACGATTCTCATTTTAGCCACTCTCGGCCTCGTCATGGTTTATAGTGCGAGTTTTGTGTATGCAGGTATGGACCCAAATATTGATAACTCGTCGCATTATTTTGAACGACAACGGATTTGGCTATTACTCGGTTTTATCGTATTTATCATTGCAAGTTTGTTTTCATACCGTAGATTAGGATATTTCATAAAATTCATGGTTATTGCTTCCATTGTCTTACTCATCCTCGTTCTAATCCCCGGTATTGGCGTGGAGCGGAACTTCGCACAACGGTGGTTAAGTGTCGGACCATTTCTCGTTCAGCCTTCGGAATTAGCAAAAGTAGCCTTCATTATTTATTTTGCTAAAGTTTATACGAATAAACAGGATAAGCTTGATCAATTCGGTCAAGGGGTGCTACCACCACTTATTGTGTTAGGCGGCGTCTTTGCCCTTATATTATTACAACCTGACTTAGGAACGGCCGCATCCATTATTATGGCGTGCGGGATGATTTTGCTGTTTGCAGGGATTCGTTTTCATCATTTAGTATTTCTAGGCACAATTGCCATAGGTAGTATGTTTGCATTAATTGTATCAGCAGAATATCGTATGGATCGCCTGACGTCGTTTACGAATCCGTTTGCAGATCCATCAGGTGAAGGTTATCAATTGATTCATTCATTAATTGCGATTGCCAGTGGTAATGTAACAGGCGTCGGATTGGCTAATAGTGTGCAAAAATCAGGCTTTTTACCAGAGGCGCATACAGATTTCATTATGTCGGTCATTGCCGAAGAACTAGGCATGCTCGGTGTGATTCTTGTGATTGGGTTATATGTGTTTTTCATGTTTCGTGGGATTTTAATTGCGAAGCGGTCGCCAGATCAGTTTGGCCGATTGTTAGCTTATGGCATTACATTCCAAATTATTACACAAGCAATGATTAATTTAGCAGCTGTGTCAGGGCTCATGCCGATTACCGGGATTACATTACCCCTAATTAGTTACGGTGGGTCATCGTTACTCATCACGTTTTTACTACTCGGTATTTTAATGAATATCGCCATCAAAGGTCATATCAATCGACGAGTGGACTATGCATAAAAAAGAAGCGACATGAGTTAATGGCTCATGTCGCTTCTTTTTACTGGCAGCTTGGGCAGCGACCATAAATTTCAAACTTATGATTTTCGATCGTGTAACCTGGAAAGTCTTGTTGGATATAGTTCATCGGGCATGCTTGAATCGTTTTCGTTTTACCACACGATTGGCAAATAAAATGATGGTGATGTTCATCGTGACCACAAGCGAGTCTAAAGTGTTTTTCACCGTTTAAATCAGTCGACTCTAAAATGTTCAATTCGCGAAATAGGTGAAGATTGCGATACACGGTATCGTAACTTAATCCGTCGTACTTTTCCGCCATAAACGTTAACAATTCACTCGCCGTACGATATCCGTCAACGCCTGAGAAAAACGTTAAAATATCTTCACGCTTTTTCGTGTACTTATAGCCTTCTGTTTTTAACGTGTCTAACGCTTCGTTTAATTTCATACGTTTCACCCTCTATAGATGTAAGCTAAATACCACTTTTTCACCAATAATGTTAAACCGAGCAATAGAGCTGCCGTAATGACGATCGTACCACCAGGTGGAATTTCGAAATAATAACCTGTTACAAGACCTAAAATAACGGCAATTTCACCATAAATAATACTAAAAATGAGTGTCTGTTTAAAGCTTTTTGCAATGCGCATCGCCGTTGCGACTGGTAATGTCATCAATGCTGATACGAGTAACACACCGACAATTCGAATCGATGCAGCGATCACAAGGGCCGTCATAATAATAAACAAGTAATGAATAATTTTCGCTCGAATGCCCGAGACAGTCGCAAATTCTTCATCGAATGATAAGGCGAACAGTTCTTTGTATAAAAAGATAATCACTATAAGAACGAAAATCGCTGTAAATAAGACAACATAAAGGTCAGTGCGACTGACAGCAGCCACAGAACCGAATAAATAAGCGTAAATGTCTGTGTTAATGCCATCAGCTAATGCGATGAAAACCACACTTAATCCAACACCGACTGATAACGTAATCGGAATCGCAATTTCTTGAAAAGATTTATAAACGTGTCGTAAATTTTCGATTACGATAGCCCCGATCACCGAAAATAGGATACCTGTATGAAACGGGGTAAACATGAGTAATGTATATTTTTTTTGCATGAGTAAACCAAACGAAATCCCAGCGAGTGTCACGTGGGATAATCCGTCAGAAATAAGGGACAAGCGTCGAACGACGATAAACGTCCCTAATAAAGGGGCAAGGAGTCCGACGATAAGTCCGGTGTAAAAGGTGTTTCTTAGTATTTCAAAATTGAGTAATGCTTCGAGCACGGATGCCCCTCCTAACGTTTAATGATTGTGGGTGATCGTATTCATCGCGTGACCGTAAATTTTAGAGCGTTGTTCATCTGTCATACTCTCAAAATCATTTGGATTGCCATGGTAATGAACCGATTTATTGAGACAAAGCAAGTCATTGACGTGTGTCGTAATAGCACCAATATCATGCGAAACGAGAATAAGCGTAATGCCAAGGTCTTCGTTTAACTGTGATAATAGTTGGTAAAACTGTTCGACATTCTCAGTGTCAACACCAACAGTCGGTTCGTCTAAGATTAATAGTTTCGGGTTATTCACAATTGCTCTTGCGATAAAGATACGCTGTTGTTGACCGCCTGATAAATCGCCAATATTATGATGCGCGTATTCCGACATATTGACGCGGTCGAGCGCTTCATAGATTAAATACTCATACTTTTTCGTCGTTGGTCGCCAAACACTCGCTTTTGTCGTTAAGCCCATGCTGACGACTTCTTTTGCTGTCGCCGGGAAATCACGACTAAATGAGTTCGCTTTTTGTGACACGAAACTAATATGGCCTTTGTTATGAAATTTTTCTATGGGTTTGCCAAATGCAGTAATCGATCCTTTTTGGACTTTTTCTAACCCGAGCATGAGCTTAATAATCGTCGTTTTACCTGAGCCGTTTGGGCCAACTAAGCCGACAAACGCCCCTTCTTCAATAGAAAAACTAACGTCGTCTAACACTTTATGATGATCATAACGGTGGGTAACGTTATGGACGTCGATTAATTGTGACATCATTTATCCCTCCTGACTTCGTTAAAGTTCTTATTGAATCGTTTGTTTTAAAACATCGAGATTCTCGTTCATAATATCAATGTAATCGTTGTTTTGTTCAATGTCTTCTTCTGTTATCGACCCGAGACTGTGTAATTCATATACGGTGAAGTCGAATTCGTTTGCAATCGTTGTCGCTAAACTGTCATCTCGATTCTTCTCTAAAATGACGTGGTTTAAATCCAATTCTTCAAATGAATCAAATAATTGTTGTAATTCGCGTTGTGACGGGTTTTGTGAAGATGAAAGTCCTCGAATACCGTGTTGTTCAATGCCGTATTCTCGCTCCCAGTACCCAAACGCTTCATGTGCAACTAAAATATCAACGGATTTGTCGCTGAGTGCTTCTTCGTATGTTTGGTCGAGTTCATTCATCTCTTCAGCAAATGATTCATAGTTTGATTGAAATTGTTCAGCTTGATCTGGATACATCGTTGTTAGTTCAGATAGGATTAGTTCACCAGCTTGTGCCATGCGAGCCGGATCGAGCCAGAAGTGTAAATCAAGTTCGTTATTGTCTTGGGTATGGTCTTCACCTTCATCATGGTCATGGTTGTGTCCGTCATGATCATTGTCTTCCATAGATGCAAATAAATCGTCTTGTTGATTGGTTAAGGCAAATGGTTCTACCCCTTCATCTTTTACAGTATCGGCTAATGTTTCACCAAACACTTCAAGACCGCCACCAACATACATAAATATGTCGCTACTAGCCATGTTGATCATCTCTTTTGTCGACGGTTCATACGTATGAGCATCAGCGCCAGCTGGAACAACCGTTTCGACATCGATGATATCACCAGCAATTTCTGAAACGATAAATTCTAACGGGTAAATGGACGTGACAATAGTGCCGATTGACTCGTTTTCTGTTGTTTTGCTTTCACTTGGCGACTCTGTCGTATTTCCATTAGAAGAGTTTCCATCGTTGGTGTCGCCACACGCGGCTAGAAATAAAATGATAGATATTATGACAATCAATAGTTTTTTCATCGTTGCATCTCCTTCGTTTTTAATCAGCTAAATATGATTTTATCGTAATGATTACGATTTGTAAATAGTAATGATTACGATTTGAAAAAAGTGTTTGAACTCATACCGTAATGGGTATGATATAATTGGTATAAATTATAGTGGAGGGATTCTTGATGTTTGATTATACGGTTACAACGAATAAGTCAGTTGAAGATGTGGTTAATGATTTAGCGGCATCACTGAAAAATGTTCAATTCGGCGTATTATGGGACTTTGATGTGAAGGAAACATTACACAATAAAGGGTTTGATGACTTTAACCAAACATTTCGTATTTTAGAAGTGTGTAACCCGAAAGCGGCAAGAGACGTTTTAAGCATGGAAGAAAAGGTGAGTTACTTTTTACCATGTAAAGTCGTTGTTTATGAAAGCGAAGGCCAAACAAAAATCGGCATGCCAAAACCGACTGTTTTAATGAATCATATTGATTCCAAAGACGTAAAAGATTTTGCTGCTGATATTGAGAAGACGATGATTCAAGCGATTAATGAAGCAGCCTAAATTTTATTAGATTTTTTATTTGAAAATTCGATCAGTGTGCGACATAATAGGGGCAAAGATTTAAAGGAAGGAATGAACTACCGAATGGAACTTACATTGAAAGTACAAGGCATGTCATGTGGACATTGTAAACAAGCAGTTCAAGGCGCGCTAAAAGAATTAGACGGCGTTGCTGCAGTAGAAGTCAACTTAGATACAGGTCATGTTGACGTCACATTTGATGAAGATACTGTTGCAAAAGAAGAGATGGAAGAAGCAATCGAAGAACAAGGCTATGATGTTGTTAACTAAATAAATTACCAAAAACCTCAGGGCTAGCCTGAGGTTTTTTCATGCCCACCCCCACTTATGAGATAAATAACCCGACTTATCTCATAAGTCGGGTTATTTATCTCATAAGTTCAATGATTTATTTAAAAAATCAAGAGAGTTTTTAAATAAATGAGAGCTCATCTTTTTATTTTGAAATTTCAAAAGAAATAATTAAAATTTTGACTGAAAAATGATAAAATAGAAAACGGTTTCACAATCATGTTTTTACATACTGGGGGATAACGTCATGGAAAAAGTATTACGTCAATTTTTCTTATTTCTATCAAATAATAGCTTGTTAAAAACGCTAGCCAAACGTTATGGCTTTCAATTCGGGGCTAGTCGGTTTGTAGCCGGATCAGAACTTTCATATGCGGCAGAAAACATTCGTCAATTGAATCATAAAGGAATGGCTGTGACGCTCGATCATTTAGGTGAGTATGTGACCGAAGAAGAAGAGGCGAGAGCACGTACGTACGAAACAATGAAAACGATAAAGGTCATCGATAAGTTGGGGTTAGATTCACAAGTTTCTGTAAAAATGACATCTATGGGGATGGACATTTCTGAAAAACTTGTAATGGAAAATATGCGTCAAATATTAGAAGTAGGTAAGCAGCATCAAGTTCTTGTAACGATTGATATGGAAGATCACGCTCGTTGTGAAAAAACGTTAACGATCTTTGAGACTCTGAAGCGTGAGTATGACTTGCTTGGTATCGTGTTACAGTCGTATTTATATCGTACGGTGAGCGATTTAGAGCGACTAGAGCCATATCAACCGAATGTAAGGTTCGTTAAAGGGGCTTATAAAGAGTCAGAAGAAGTCGCTTATCCACATAAAACGGATGTAGATGAAAACTTAAAGAAATTGATTGCTATGCATTTAGACAATGGTCACTTTACGGCAATTGGCTCTCATGATGATGCGATCATTGAATTTACGAAACAATATGTTGATGAACATAATATTCCACGGTACCAATTTGAATTTCAAATGTTATATGGTATGCGTTTGGAGCTACAAGAAAAGTTAGTAAATGAAGGTTACAATGTACGCATTTATGTTCCGTATGGCCGTGATTGGTTCGGTTATAATATGCGTCGTTTAGCTGAACGACCAGCGAATGTGGCGTTTGTTCTGAAAGGGTTGTTTAAAAAATAACATGAAAAGCTCGGCGTGAAAGCGTCGAGCTTTTCAATCCACTTTCTTAAAATAATGTTTGCGAAATATCTGAAAATAATTTATAGTATAAGTAGGTAATTTGGATAGGCGACTATCCAAAAAATTTTAAGTTAAAATGAATGAGTATTCATTCAAAATGATAAAACAGATAGGGGGAGCATTCATGAACGGAAGCATTAAACGTGCTGCGGTGTTAGGATCAGGCGTCATGGGCGCAGGCATTGCAGCACACTTAGCTAACTTAGGCATTCCGACGTTAATGTTAGATATCGTGCCAAACGATTTATCAGAAGAGGAAAAGCAAAACCCGAAAGCGCGTAACAAGATTGCGGCTGAAAACAAAAAGAAATTACGAAAACAAAATCCTTCACCAATTACGACACAAAAGAGTCTTGATTTAATCTCAGTTGGTAACTTTGAGGACAACATGCAAGACTTAAATGATGTCGATTGGATTATTGAAGTTGTTGTCGAAAATTTAGAGATTAAACAAAAAGTATATGCGCAAGTGGACGAACATCGTAAAGAAGGTTCGATTGTTAGCTCCAACACGTCAGGTATTTCCATTAATGCCATGGCTGAAGGGCGTTCAGACGATTTCAAAAAACATTTCTTAGGGACACACTTCTTTAACCCACCACGTTATTTGAAGTTACTCGAAGTCATTCCGAATGACGAAACAGATCCTGATGTGCTCGCATTTATGAAACGTTTCGGTGAAGACGTGCTTGGCAAAGGTGTCGTCGAAGCGAAAGACACGCCGAACTTCATCGCGAACCGCATTGGAACATACGGTCTCATGGTAACCGTGCAAGAAATGTTAAACGGTGGTTATAGTATCGGTGAAGTCGATTCCGTGACAGGACCGATGATCGGTCGACCGAAAAGTGCGACTTTCCGTACATTAGATGTCGTCGGGCTTGATACGTTTATTCACGTGGCGAACAACGTATACGACCAAGTGGATGGCGATGAGAAAAAAGTGTTTGAAGTACCTGAATTCATGAAGCAAATGAATGAAAAAGGCATGCTCGGTGCGAAAACGGGCAAAGGCTTTTTCTACAAACATAAAGACAAGAGCGGTAGCACGATCTATGAACTGAATCCTGAAACATTAGAATATGAGCAAGAATCTCAGAAGTTAAAAACACAAGCGTCTGGCGCTGCTAAACAAGAAAAAGGTCCGAAGCGTAAATTGAAAGCGCTTGTATCCGCAAAAGGTGACCGTGCAGGTGATCTCGTTTGGAATATTACGAAGCCGACACTCATTTATTCTGCCGAATTGTTAGGCGATATCGCAGACGATCTTACGCAAATCGATGACGCGATGAAATGGGGCTTCGGTTGGGAGATTGGCCCATTTGAAATGTGGGACGCAATCGGTGTTGAGAAGGCTGTTCAGCGTATGGAAGATGAAGGCTCAACCGTTCCTGCTTGGGTGAAAGACATGTTTGATAAAGGGTTTGAGTCATTTTACAAAACGGAAAATGGCAAACTTTATTTCTATCATAACGGTGAATACGTCGAAAAAGCAGTTAACGAAAAAGAAATCGACCTTAAATTGCATAAACAATCAAACGGTGTCATTAAGCAAAATAGCGGCGCTAACTTAATCGATTTAGGTGACGATGTCGCTTTACTTGAGTTCACATCGCAAAACAACTCAATCGGCATGGACGTCATTCAAATGATTAATGACTCGCTCGATGAAGTAAATCGGAATTATCGTGGCCTTGTCATTGGTAACCAAGGCAAGAACTTCTGTGTCGGGGCCAATCTCGCGATGATCTTAATGGAAGCGCAAGAATTTAACTTCTTCGAGATTGAAATTGTAATTAAGCAATTCCAGCAAGCGATGCAACGAATTAAATACAACGAGAAACCCGTTGTCGCTGCGCCATTTGGTATGACGTTAGGCGGCGGAACTGAAATCGTTCTACCAACAGCGGGACAACAAGCGTCACCTGAGACGTATATGGGCTTAGTCGAAGCAGGTGTTGGCCTAATCCCTGGTGGTGGCGGTAATAAAGAATATTACTTAAACCGTCTTAAAGGTTTACCAGAAGGCGTCGATCTTGATTTACAAAAAGTCGCGAATGATGTCTTCGAGAAGATTGCCACAGGTAATGTCTCAACGTCAGCAGCTGAAGCTGTTGAGGCAGGGCTGTTAGACGGGTTTGACTCGATTAGTTTAAACGGTGATCACCAAATCTATGATGCGAAAAACAAAGTGCTCGCACTAGATAAAGCTGGTTATCAACCACCGAAAGAAGACAAAGTGCCGGTCGTTGGTGAACCAGGTTATGCGACGATGATGCTCGGTGCAAAACAGCTACAACTTAGCGGTTACGCATCAGATCATGACATTAAAATCGCAAGCCACCTCGCTCACGTTTTAGCAGGTGGAAAGATTAAATATGGCACAAAAGTTAGCGAACAATATTTACTAGATTTAGAGCGTGAAGCGTTTTTAAGTTTAGTCGGTGAACAGAAAACACAAGAGCGTATGATGCATATGCTCCAAAATGGAAAACCGTTACGTAACTAACTTAATGAAATCCAACCGAAGAGGAGGATCTATTGTGAAAGAAGCAGTTATTGTGTCAGGTGCTCGTACACCTGTTGGAAAAGCCAATAAAGGGTCATTTGCGCATACACGCCCAGATGACCTAGCGGCTTTAACGGTGAAAGAGACGTTAAAGCGTGCGAATAACTATGATGGAAAAATTGACGACGTGATTATCGGTTGTGCAATGCCTGAAGCGGAACAAGGGATGAACATGGCGAGACAAATTGCTGGTTTAGCAGGACTCGATCATGATGTGCCAGGTATTACGATTAACCGTTATTGTTCTTCAGGTCTACAAAGTATTGCGTATGCGGCTGAACGAATTATGCTCGGTTATGCGGATACGATTGTGGCTGGCGGTGCAGAATCAATGTCCATGATCCCGATGGGTGGTAACGTCATTCGACCAAACCCAACGTTAGTCGATGAAGCACCAGAATATTATATGAACATGGGGCATACAGCTGAAGAAGTAGCGAATCGTTACGGCGTGACTCGTGAAGATCAAGATGCGTTCGCAGTCCGCAGTCACGAACGAGCAGCGCAAGCACTTAAAGACGGCAAATTTGACGACGAAATCGTTCCAGTCGATGTCGTTGATCGTACAGTTGGACCTGATAATACGGTCAAAGAACGGACATTTACGGTGTCGCAAGATGAAGGCGTCCGTCATGATACGAGTCTTGAAGGCTTAGCGAAACTGAAGCCAGCCTTTAACGTCCAAGGATCTGTTACAGCAGGTAACGCATCGCAAATGAGTGATGGTGCAGCCTCTGTGTTAGTGATGGACCGCGAAAAAGCTGAACAAGAAGGGTTAACACCAATGGCGAAATTCCGTTCGTTTACCGTCGAAGGTGTCGAACCAGAAGTGATGGGTGTTGGTCCAGTTAAAGCGATTCCGAAAGCAGTCGAACTCGCAGGGTTAACAATGGATGATATTGGCCTTTATGAACTAAATGAGGCCTTTGCATCACAAGCCCTTCAAGTTTGCCGTGAACTAGGCTTAGATGAAGATATCGTAAACGTTAACGGTGGCGCAATCGCGCTCGGTCACCCACTAGGTTGTACTGGAACGAAGCTTACGTTATCACTCATCCACGAAATGAAGCGTCGCGGTGTTAAATACGGCGTTTGTACAATGTGTATTGGCGGTGGCATGGGTGCTGCTGGTGTGTTTGAATTACTATAATTTGATCCTTGAGGAGGAATATATATGGTAGAGGAAAAAGTGTTTAAAGGTGGTTCATTTTTAGTTGAGGATGTTGAGCCGGATGATGTCTTAACACCCGAAGATTTTAATGACGAACATAAAATGATCGCGAAAACGACAGAAGACTATATTAAAAATGATGTATGGCCAGTGCTTGATGACTTAGAAAATCACGAATTTGATAAGTCAGTTAAATTATTAGAAAAAGCAGGTGAGCTTGGCCTATTAGGTATTGATGTACCAGAAGAGTACGGTGGTTTAGAACTTGATAAAATCACGTCTTCACTCGTAACAGAAAAAATGTCACTTGCAGGTGGTTTCTCGATCACGCACGGCGCACACGTCGGCATTGGGTCACTTCCAATTGTGTTCTTTGGTAACCACGATCAAAAACAAAAATATTTACCGTCACTTGCGACAGGTGAAAAGATTGCTGCTTATGCGTTAACGGAACCTGGTTCTGGTTCAGATGCGCTAGGTGCGAAAACGACGGCTAAATTAAACGAAGCGGGCACGCACTATATCCTAAATGGTGAGAAACAGTGGATTACGAACTCGGCTTTTGCTGATGTATTCGTTGTTTATGCGAAAATTGATGGCGAACAATTTACAGCATTTATTGTTGAGCGTGAATTCCCTGGTGTATCAACAGGACCAGAAGAGAAGAAAATGGGGATTAAATCGTCTTCAACACGTACATTAGTACTAGAAGATGCAGAAGTTCCAGTTGAAAACGTCTTAGGCGAAATCGGTCGCGGCCACGTAATTGCCTTTAATATTTTAAACGTTGGACGTTACAAGTTAGCTATTGGAGGTGTCGGTAGTGCGAAGCGTGCACTTGAATTAGCAGCGAGTTATGCGAATGAACGTAAACAGTTCCAAACGCCAATTTCAAGCTTCCCGTTAATTCAAGAAAAACTAGCAAGCGTTGCGTCGAAAACGTACGCTAACGAAAGTGCTGTATATCGTACGGTCGGTTTATTCGAATCGCGTTTAGGCCAATTATCGAAAGAAGAATTAAATGACGGGTCAGAAGTCGCTAAAGGAATTGCAGAGTATGCGATCGAGTGCTCGATGAACAAATATACAGCGACGGAATTACTCGATTTCGCGGCCGATGAAGCGGTGCAGATTCATGGTGGTTATGGCTTCATGCAAGAATACGAGGTTGAACGCATTTACCGCGATTCTCGTATCAATCGTATTTTCGAAGGAACGAACGAAATTAACCGCATGATCGTGCCAGGAACGTTTATGAAGAAAGCGATGAAAGGCGAGTTACCATTACTCGAAAAAGCGACGAATTTACAAAATGAACTCATGTCGATGATGCCAGAAACGCCAGGTGATGAAGCGTTAGCGCAGGAGAAATATTTAGTCGGTAATGCGAAGAAGATTGGTTTACTCGCAGCTGGTATTGCCGCGCAAAAATATCAAGATAAACTAGAAAATGAGCAAGAGTTGTTATCTAATATTGCCGATATCGCAGCAGATATTTATAATATGGAGTCGGCAGTGTTACGTACAGCGAAAGCGATTGCGCGTGACGGTGAAGAGAAAGCTCACTTGAAATTGCTTTATACGCAAGTCTTCGTTGAAGAGACGTTAAATGATATTGAAGCGCATGCGAAAGAAACGTTAATTGCTGTTGAAGAGGGCGATAACTTACGTATGATGTTGTCCGCTTTACGCAAATTAACTCGTCGCGATCACGTCAATGTCATCGCGAAAAAACGCGAAATTGCGAAATACCTAGTCGACGAAGAGAAATATGTTGTTTAAACATGAGGGGAGCCGCATAGCTTAGGCTGTGCGGCTTTTCTATTCATTTCATTCCATCTCAAGCTATGTTTCATGTTAAAATTCAATTACTGAAAGGAGAATGTATATGAGTTTAACTGTTTACCAGTATCCAAAGTGCGGAACGTGCCGTAAAGCACTTAAATGGCTCGATGATAATGGCATTACATATGAATCTGTCCATATCGTGGACAATCCACCGAGTGAAGAGGAATTAAAAACAATTATCGACCGAAGTGGATTACCGATTAAAAAATTTTTCAACACATCTGGCAAGAAATACCGTGAACTAGAATTAAAAGACCGCTTGCCATCAATGTCAGAAGACGAACAGATCAAATTACTCGCTTCTGATGGTATGCTACTGAAGCGTCCTATTGCGACAGATGGGAACCAAGTAACGGTCGGTTTTAAAGAAGAAACATATAATGAAACATGGAATTCATAACTTGTTAATGCATAGAACGACGCTTTATTGTAAGATAAAGATATGATTTGAATTATTGGAGGGGATCACATGAGTTTACCAAAAGAATATCTATACTCTGAAGAACACGAATGGGTCAAAGAAGAAGGTGATCGCGTTCGTATCGGGATTACTGACTTCGCCCAAGATGAATTAGGTGATATCGTATTTGTTGAGTTACCTGAAGAAGGGGACGAGCTAGCATTGGATCAACCGTTCGGTAGTGTTGAATCTGTTAAAACGGTATCTGAGTTGTATGCACCTGTTTCTGGTAAAGTCGTTGAGGTGAACGACGAATTAGAAGATAGCCCAGAGCTTGTCAACGAATCACCACATGATCAAGCGTGGATGGTTGTCGTTGAAGTATCAGACAAATCCGAGTTGGACAAACTAATGGATGTTGATGCTTACAAACAAATGGTTGATGACGAATAATTCCATAAAGAACAAGAAGGCTGATCTTTATTAAAGGTCAGTCTTTTGTAACTTCAAATAGATTTAGGTGACCAATAATGGATACATTATCACGCGTGTTAATTGTTGAGGGTAAACAAGACCGTCGCAAATTACAGGCGGTTTTAGAACATGATGAAGCCATTCTCTGTACGTTTGGAACCGTGAGTCCGTTTGCGATCGATGAAATGATTGAAAATTACGATCTATTGGATCGAGATGTTTATATTTTTACCGATACGGATGAACCAGGTAAAAAATTAAGAAAACAATTAAATCACGAATTATCCCATGCCCAAAATTTATACGTCGATGCAAAATACCGACAAGTTGAAGATACACCGGAACATGTGATAGCGTCAGTATTACAAGCAGCGAATTTTAAAGTAAAGGTTAAATTTCTGAAGGGGTCGGAATAGCATGCAAGAAATAGATGGTAAACAGGCACAATTCATGGTCGGAAAGAAACAACATCATATTGTTTTCGTGAACAGCCCGTTTTGTGGAACGTGTAAAGTGGCAAAACGCATGCTACATTATATCGAAGAAACGTTAGGCGATGAAAAATTTTATGAATTGAATGCGACACTAGCACCTGAGTTCATGCAACAATATAACATCACGAGTGTGCCATGTTTACTCGTTGTGAAGCAAGGTGAAGCGGTTGAGCGATTATATACCTTTCATTCCGTGCCGTATTTATTAAAAGAAATGGGTCCGTATTTAGTGATTGAGAAAACGGAGACATCATAAAAAAGGCTGGGACAGAAGGGCATTAAATTGTGCAAAAGACGAATGATTGGATATCATTTCAGCTAAGCACTAATGAAGCGGAATCAAAACACGTAGACGCCTGGTCGACTAATTCTGCGCCTGCGAGTACTCGGCGCAGAATTAGTCAAGGAAGCTTATGAAATCAGCTTTTGTGACCAACGTCGACATTAGACCGTCCGGGTCGTCACGGGAACAGCACGAAGGCGCACAGGACGTGGGTCACTTCGGCGTTCGGACAGGACGTCCGGTACTTAGCCGAAGTTCCTTTGTCCCCCGAGGGATGCACCTGCGTCTTCTCGTATCGCTTCGAAGCAGGCTTCCTCGGTGCAAGTTGCAAGGAAGCATATTCGATGAGGTTGCCTGGCTCGAGCCGTGCCCCGGTAAAGGAAACACGGCGATTGCGCCAGCAGAGCCGATGTTGAGTTTATGTCACGAAGAACCAAGCGAAGTGTTTTGATGAAGCGTCATTCAAACAGGAAACCCGAACAATTTATTTTATTAAAATTGTTCGGGTTTTACTTTGTTTAATTAGGCTTTGTGCCAACCTCGTTTCACATTATTGAGCTGGGAAATAGTCGCCGACGATTTTAATCACTTCAACGAAATCGTCTTGATCGCCAAAGTGCCCAACTATGTTACCTTCTAAATCAATCAAAATTGTTGTAGGAACACCGTCAGACTCGTATTGGTCATACACCTCACGACCGTTATCTTTCAAAACAGGTTGTGTTAAAAATTGCTCTTGGAACTTGTGTGCTTCTGATTCATCGCGTTCGCGTCCAGGCACGTTGATGGTAACCATTTCGATGTTGTCGTGGCGCATCGTTTTATAAAACTGTTCTTTTTTCGGTAAATCACGAGAACAATCAGGGCACCAAGATACCCAAAATGTTAAAATAATCACTTTCTTGCCAATATAATCATTTAAATTAAATGTTTCATGCGGATTGTCTAAATACGGAAGTTCAAACATGGGTGCTTTCATACTCTCAGTCCTTTATTAAAATTTTTTGTTTAAAAACAATTGACCTTCTTCTATACCTATGCTAACATACAATTCATTGAAAGTTGAATAATGAACTTCTTATCCAGAGAGGCGGAGGGAACGGCCCTATGAAGCCCGGCAACCGTTATGACAAGCTCATAATTGGTGCTAATTCCTGCAATGTGAAGGCATTGTAAGATAAGACGGAGTAAACCTCTTTCTTGTTCTTACAAGGAAGTTTTTTTATTCAGCAATACATTAATAGACTAACGTGATAATGAATTAAAACATAATCTCTTATCCAGAGAGGTGGAGGGACAGGCCCTGTGAAGCCCGGCAACCGTCATGATGTCATGATAGGTGCTAATTCCTTCAAAGCATGTGCTTTGAAAGATAAGAGAACGACTGGTTAATCATCTTGCAAACCTTTCTGTTCTCTTATATGGCAGAAAGGTTTTTTTATGTTTGAACGATTTGTTACTGACAACGAGGAGGGAACGCTTGTGATATCGATTAAACAATTATCGAAATCGTTTAAAACAAAAGATCAAACAGTCCAAGCTGTTGATAATGTGTCACTCAATATAGAGAAGGGTGATATATTTGGAGTCATTGGTTATAGCGGTGCTGGTAAAAGTACCTTTGTTCGTTTAATTAATCGATTGGAAGATCCGACTGACGGTGAAATCATTTTAAATGGCCAAGATATGACAGACTTAAGCAAGTCGCAATTACGTTTAGAACGCCAAAAGATCGGGATGATTTTTCAACATTTTAATTTACTTTGGTCACGTACCGTTTATGAAAATGTCGCATTCCCACTTGAAATAGCTGGGGTTCCAAAGGCAGAGCGCGAAAGCCAAGTACTTGAATTAATCGAGCTCGTCGGTTTAAAAGGGCGGGAACAATCGTATCCATCGCAACTAAGTGGTGGGCAAAAACAGCGTGTTGGCATCG
This sequence comes from Alkalibacillus flavidus, assembly GCF_040545925.1. NCBI lineage: Bacteria > Bacillati > Bacillota > Bacilli > Caryophanales > Bacillaceae > Alkalibacillus > Alkalibacillus flavidus. The sequence continues at coordinate 82,215 of NZ_JBEPMX010000008.1, read as the reverse complement.
CTCGTTCACTAGCGAACGACCCGAAAGTGTTATTATGCGACGAGGCGACATCAGCATTAGACCCTGAAACGACCGATGACATTTTAGACTTGCTCGTTTCGATTAATGAAAAATTAGATTTAACGATTATTTTGATTACGCACGAAATGCACGTCATACAGAAGATTTGTCATCGTGTTGCGGTCATGGAACAAGGGACTGTCGTCGAGCAAGGGGACGTATTGGATGTCTTTATGAATCCGCAATCGAAAACGACGAAACGATTCGTCCAACAATTAAACCCACAAGAAGGGTCGGTCGATGAGTTAAAAGAATTTATAACATCTGACGATCATTCCGAAGTGGTGAAATTACATTTTGTTGGACATAATGCGAAACGCGCGTTGATCAGTGATGTGTCGAAGCAATTTGATATCAACGTGAACATTTTACAAGGCTCGATTTCGCCGACCCAAGAAGGGGCTTACGGCACGCTTTATGTTGAATTCCAAGGAGAGCCCGAGACGATTGAAAGCGTGATGAATTACGTCATGTCGACAGGTGTAGAAGTTGAGGTGATTAAACATGTTGAGTAATTTATTCCCAAACGTCGAAATGGATAAAATGTGGGTTGCCACATATGAAACGCTTTATATGACGTTCATTTCAGTATTCGGCACATTTGTACTCGGTATATTACTCGGACTATTGCTATATTTAACGGCTAAAGGGAATTTGTGGCAAAACCAAACGCTTAATTCGATTGTCGCTTCTGTCGTTAACGTATCGCGTGCGATTCCGTTTATTATCTTAATTTTACTCTTATTCCCATTTACAGACTTTATACTCGGCACCATTCGTGGGCCGAATGCCGCATTACCAGCTCTCATTGTAGGGTCAGCACCTTTCTATGCAAGACTCGTTGAGATTGGCTTGAAAGAAGTTGACAAAGGCGTGATTGAAGCGGCAAAAGCGATGGGTGCAAAAACGCGTACGATTATTTTTAAAGTGCTATTGCCAGAATCAATGCCAGCTCTTATCTCTGGTATTACCGTTACAGCGATTGCGTTAATTAGTTATACCGCTATGGCCGGTGTGATTGGAGCTGGCGGGTTAGGCGACCTTGCTTATATGGAAGGGTTCCAACGTCGAAATAACGATGTCGTCTTAGCTTGTACGATCTTCATCGTTGTTATTGTATTCATTTTCCAATTCCTTGGCGATTGGATTTCAAAACGAATCGATCACCGTTAATTAATGAGTATTGGACTCGTTAAGATAAATTATAGAAACAAATTTAAGAGGAGTTTTAACATGAAAAAAACATTATTCTTTTTAGGAACAGTATTACTAGCTATCGTCTTAGTTGGTTGTGGAACAGGCGAAGCTGATGGTAACAGCAATAGTAGTAATGAAGGTAGTAACGGAAACAGTGATGAGCCAGTTGAATTAACAGTTGGTGCAACACCAGTCCCACACACTGAAGTGTTAGAAGAAGCGAAGCCACTCCTTGAAGAAGAAGGTATTAACTTAACGATTGAAACGTTTCAAGATTACATTTTACCGAATGAAGCGTTAGCAGATGGTACGTTAGATGCGAACTATTTCCAACACATTCCTTACTTAGAGGATCAAAAAGAACAAGCTGGTTATGATTTCGTTAACCTTGGCGGTATTCATATCGAGCCGATGGGTATTTATTCAAAAAATATTGATGATATTGAGAATGTCGAAGAAGGTACAGACGTGATTATGAGTCGTTCAGTTGCTGACCATGGTCGTATCCTTTCCTTATTACAAGAACATGGTCTTGTTGAATTAGACCCAGATGTTGATCCTGTAGCATCAGAAGTAGATGATGTTGTAGAGAATCCGAAAAACTTAAACTTCGATGCAAGTATTGAAGCAGGATTTTTAGTTGAAAACTATAAGCGTGAAGAAGATGCACTAGTGGCGATCAATACAAACTATGCGATTGAAGGCGGCTTGAAACCGACAGAAGATGCGTTAATCGTTGAGGGTTCTGAATCACCATATGCGAACGTGATTGCTGCACGTGCAGAAGATGAAGATTCTGAAACGCTTCAAACATTAGTGGAAGTTCTTCGTTCAGATGAAATTCAAACGTTCATGGAAGAAGAATACGACGGTGCGGTTGTACCAGTTAACGAATAATTCAGCAAATTCAAAGCATTTGGCGATATGTTAAAGCATTTATGACGATTTATAAAGAGAAGGAGTATGAGCAAAGTGGAACTGTTCATACTCTTCTTTTTGTTTTTCAATGGCGTTATATGCGATTTTTGACAGAAGATAAGGCGTGTTATGATAATACATGTAAACAAAATGAAAGGATGATTTAGTCATTATACAGATTGACATGAACTACACGAGTGATATGGAGAAAGCGATGCAACAGTCACATGGAATTGGTTATCAGGAGTATAGTCAGAAATTAGAAAACCGCTTGGCTGTTGAACGACGTCGTGAACAAGAATACCAACAATCACAAATGATGTTGTCAGAAGTTGATCGAATGATTCATCGTTAATATAAGATTTCAGACCTAATTTAATTGAGAATAGACCTTTAGTGTATATCACCTCCTTTGAGCGACAATGTTCAAAGGAGGGTTTTTGTTTTGGATCTAAAATATTTGTTAGGATAGCGGAACAGTTAAGGATGAGGTTTGGGTTGGTGGTCGTTGGTGTCAGGTGATCCGCTTACGGTGGATGCTTGCACCCATAGGGCACAAGTGCAACATCTGCTCAATCTTCACTTCGTTCGTTTTTCGCAGTGTTTTCTATGCAGGGGCACGGATCGAGCCAGGCAACATCATCGAGGAAGCTACTTTGCAACTTGCACCGAGGAAGCCCGCTTCGAAGCATTGCTAGAAAACGCAGGTGCATCCCTCGGCCAAAATACGTGGCCTGCGGGGTCTCGAGACGCGTGCTGTTCCCGTGACGACCCGGACGGTCTAATGTCGACGTTGGTCACAAAAGCTGATTTCATAAGCTTCCTTGACTAATTCTGCGCCGAGTACTCGCAGGCGCAGGACGTGACCGCTTTTAGTCGACCAGACGTCACCACCGACGCTCCTCACCTGACACCAACTGAGCGCTCTGATAAGACAAAAAAGCACGCAAGCTCCTTATTTATTATCCTTGTTTTATACCACTAAAACAAAACAAAAGGAGCTGCATGCATATGTTTCATAACATGACCTTACCAAAATTGGAAAGTTCTCACGTGACTGAGGTTAGAGAAAAAGAGATCTTTCATATTGATGTAGAGCTTCCTCTTGAATGAACGCCGTATCCAACCTGCAAACATTATCACAAGACGTTGGTCAATTGTCACCATTCCTATAATTGAATTTAGTATTTAAATCTCACATCATTTAAAAAGGCTTTACGTTTAAAAAGGTGACGATTTTTATTATAATAGGTAGTGGCGTGTTTGTTGGTTATTCAAATAGAATAAGTTGATAATTATTTATAAATGTTATAAACTAACAATGAGAATAAATTGAGAATGACCAGACACGATAAAATTGAACTGGAGGTATTCAAATGGCAGGATCAACTTTAGAAATCAAAGATCTTCACGTTGAAATTGAAGGTGAAGAAATTTTAAAAGGTGTTAACCTTACTATTAAAGGCGGCGAATTCCACGCGGTCATGGGACCAAACGGAACAGGTAAATCAACACTAGCAAGTGCAGTGATGGGACATCCTAAGTACGAAATTACACAAGGTGAAATTTACCTTGACGGTGAAGACGTACTTGAAATGGAAGTTGACGAACGTGCACAAGCTGGCCTTTTCTTAGCAATGCAATATCCAAGTGAAATCAGTGGTGTTACAACATCTGACTTCTTACGTTCATCGATTAATTCTCAGCGCGAAGAAGGCGATGAAATTCCACTTATGCAGTTCATTAAAGACATGGACAGCAAATTAGATACACTTGAAATCGATAAAAACATGGCTCAACGTTACCTGAACGAAGGTTTCTCAGGCGGTGAGAAGAAACGTAACGAAATTTTACAATTAATGATGCTACAACCAGCAATCGCTATTTTAGACGAAATTGACTCTGGTCTAGACATCGACGCATTAAAAGTCGTATCAAAAGGTATCAACGAAATGCGTAGTGACGACTTTGGTTGCTTAATCATTACACACTATCAACGTTTACTTGATTACATCACACCAGACTATGTACACGTAATGATGCAAGGTCGTGTGGTTAAATCAGGTGGTCCAGAACTAGCTCAACGCCTAGAGGCTGAAGGTTATGACTGGATTAAAGAAGAACTAGGAATCGATGACGAAACAGTTGGCCAAGAAGCGTAATACGATAGGAGGGTAACGAATGGCAGTCGATACACAATTACCTTTTGACAAGGATTATGTCGCGAATTATTCAGATAAACGAAACGAACCAGTTTGGTTTAAAGATATAAGACAAAAAGCAATCGATTTGGCAGATGATTTACCAATGCCAAATCCAGAAAAAACACGTATTAAAAACTGGAATTTCACAGATTTTGAACACGATGTTGCAGGTAGTGACATTCAAAGTTTTGATGAACTTCCTGAGAAAATTCGTGTATTATTAGGCGAGAATGTAGAAGATCGCAATTTAATTGTTGTTCGTAACAATGATGTTGCTTATGCACAATTATCAGATGACTTGAAAGCAAAAGGCGTTATTTTCGAAGATATTTTCACAGCGATGAACGAGCATAGCGACCTTGTGCAGAAATATTTCATGCAAGATGGCGTTTCTATTGATGAAAATAAATTAACAGCACGTCATGCAGCTTTAATGAATAGCGGTATTTTCTTATATGTGCCGAAAAATGTTGTCATTGAAGAACCGATTCAAGTCGTTTTCTGGCAAGAAGATGACCGCGCGGCACTATTTAATCACGTGCTACTCGTTGCGGATGAACACAGCCAAGTCACATACGTGGAAAACTATGTGTCTAACAATGATGAGACAGAGACAGTCGCAAATATTGTAAGTGAAGTATTTGCACTAGATGGTGCGAAAGTATCGTACGGTGCGGTCGATAACTTCGCACAAGGAACAACATCATATGTAAACCGTCGTGGCCATGTTGAACGTGATGCTACATTAGAATGGGCATTAGGGCAAATGAATGACGGTCATACGTTATCAGAAAACGTGACGAATTTAGTTGGCGATAATTCTCTATCCCATGCTAAAGCCGTCAGTGTTGGCCGAGGTAATCAAAAGCAAGATTTCACAGCGAATATTCGCCACTGGGGTCTTGCATCAGAAGGATATATTTTACAACACGGTGTTATGAAGGATAACGCAGCATCGATCTTTAACGGCATTGGAAAAGTTGAAAACGGTGCGACGAAAGCAAATGCTGAACAAGAATCACGTGTATTAATGCTTTCAGAAGGCTCACGTGGTGACGCTAACCCAATTCTTTTAATTGATGAAGATGACGTAACAGCAGGTCACGCAGCGTCAGTAGGTCGTGTTGATCCAATTCAACTGTACTACTTGATGAGTCGTGGTATTAGTCAACAAGAAGCTGAGCGTCTCGTCATTCATGGTTTCTTAGCACCAGTCGTTCGTGAAATTCCTATCGAAACGGTACAATCACAGCTTCGTGAAGTAATCGAAGGGAAAGTATACTAATGACAATGTTAGATCATGTTCGTCGTGATTTTCCGATTCTTGATCAGGACGTCAATGACCATCCGCTTGTCTATTTAGATAGTGCTGCCACGTCTCAAAAGCCGGCTCAAGTCATTGAAGCGGTTGAGAATTACTATAAGCAATACAATTCCAATGTGCACCGTGGTGTTCATACATTAGGTTCACATGCTACAGATGGTTATGAAGGAGCGCGTAAAAAAGTTAAAAAATTTATTAATGCGTCTTCAGTAAAAGAAGTCATCTTCACGCGTGGCACGACAACAGCGTTAAACACAGTTGCATACAGTTACGCCCGTGCCAACTTATCTGAAGGTGATGAAATTTTGTTAACCAAAATGGAACACCATAGTAATTTAATCCCGTGGCAGCAAGCAGCAAAAGCAACCGGTGCCACATTAACGTACCTACCATTACAAGAAGATGGCACGATTGCATTGTCAGATGTCGAAGCGATGGTAAACGAAAATACTAAAATCGTCGCGATGGGGCATGTGTCGAATGTGCTTGGAACGATTAACCCGATTAAAGAAGTAACTGACATTGCACATCGAAACGGCGCTGTGATGGTTGTTGATGGGGCGCAAAGTGTGCCGCACATGAAAGTTGATGTGCAAGATTTAGACGTTGATTTTTACGCCTTCAGCGCACATAAGATGTGTGGTCCAACAGGTGTTGGTGTTCTATATGGCAAAAAAGAGTTGCTTGAAAATATGGAACCTGTTGAATTTGGCGGCGAAATGATTGATTTCGTAAATTTATACGATTCAACGTGGAAAGAACTGCCTTGGAAGTTTGAAGGTGGCACGCCAATTATTGCAGGTGCTATCGGACTAGGCGCGGCGATTGATTACCTTGAATCAGTTGGAATGACACAAATTGAAAAACATGAGCATGAATTGGTACAATATGCATTAGAACAGATGAATACAATCGACGGCATTACGATTTATGGTCCGGAAGAGCGTGCGGGTCTTGTGACATTCAACTTAGATGATGTACACCCACATGACTTAGCAACAGCTCTCGACTCAATCGGAGTAGCCGTTCGTGCTGGCCATCATTGTGCACAGCCACTGATGAAAGAATTGAACGTCGTTGCGACAGCACGAGCAAGTTTTTATCTATATAACACGAAAAACGATGTCGATGTATTTGTCGAAGGCCTTAAGAAAGCGAAGGAGTTTTTCGGCGATGTCTTTTAACAATCTCGATACCTTATATAGACAAGTGATTATGGATCACTACAAAAATCCACGCAACAAGGGGCAAATTGAAGGTGAACATTTATCAGTCGAGTTAAACAACCCGACGTGCGGTGATCGCATCGATTTGCAACTCAAAATAGAAGACGGCATCGTTCAAGATGCGAAATTTGAAGGTGAAGGATGCTCAATCAGCCTTTCATCAGCATCGATGATGACACAAGTGATTATCGGTCAAACAGTCGAAGATGCGTTGAAAATGTCGGAAATGTTTTCAGACATGATGCTCGGTGAAGAGATGGAAGGTTATGAGTTTAACCTTGATGAATTAGGCGATATTCAAGCCTTACAAGGTGTAGCGAAGTTCCCAGCGCGTATTAAATGCGCGACATTGGCTTGGAAAGCAATGGAACAAGGCGTTGAAAAAGAAGAATCGTAAAGGCTAATTAAGTCTTTGCATAATCTTTGAAGGAGGGTGACAGTATGGCTAAGAAAGCACCTGAAGTCGGTGATTACAAGTACGGTTTCCATGATAAGGACGTTTCGATTTTCCGTACAGAACGAGGCCTTACAGAAAATGTTGTGCGTGAAATTTCACGCCAAAAAGAAGAACCGGAATGGATGCTAGAGTACCGCTTGAAAGCGTATGAACAATTTCATAAAAAACCAATGCCACAATGGGGTGGCGACTTAAATGAGTTAGACTTTGACGAGATCACGTATTACGTTAAACCGTCTGACCAAACAGAACGCTCATGGGATGAAGTACCTGAAGAGATTAAACAGACGTTTGATCGCCTTGGTATCCCAGAAGCTGAACAGAAGTATTTAGCTGGTGTATCTGCTCAGTATGAATCTGAAGTAGTTTATCACAACATGGAAAAAGAACTTGAAGAAATGGGCGTTATTTTCAAGGATACGGATACAGCGCTTAAAGAAAACGAAGAGTTATTCCGTGAATACTTCGGTCAAGTAATTCCACCGTCTGACAACAAATTCGCAGCCCTTAACTCAGCTGTGTGGTCAGGTGGCTCATTCATCTATGTACCGAAGAACACGAAAGTTGAAACGCCACTACAAGCTTATTTCCGTATTAACTCAGAAAACATGGGTCAGTTTGAGCGTACGTTAATTATTGTTGACGAAGGCGCATCTGTACACTATGTCGAAGGTTGTACAGCACCAGTTTATACGACGAACTCACTACACAGTGCGATCGTTGAAATCTTCGTTAAGAAAGATGCGTACTGCCGTTATACAACGATCCAAAACTGGGCGAACAACGTTTATAACTTAGTTACAAAACGCGCGTCTGCTGATGCAAACGCAACAATGGAATGGGTAGACGGTAACTTAGGTTCTAAGTTAACGATGAAATACCCATCTGTTCTTCTAAAAGGCGAAGGCGCACGTGGTAACACGTTATCGATTGCGCTTGCTGGTAAAGGACAGCACCAAGATGCAGGTGCGAAAATGCACCACTTAGCACCAAATACGTCATCGACGATCGTATCGAAGTCGATTTCGAAACAAGGTGGTAAGGTGACGTATCGTGGTATTGTTCACTTCGGTAAGAAGGCTGAAGGTGCGCGTTCGAACATCGAATGTGACACGCTCATTATGGACAATGAATCCACATCAGATACGATCCCATACAACGAAGTGCTAAACGAGAACATCTCTCTTGAGCACGAAGCGAAAGTATCGAAAGTATCTGAAGAGCAGTTATTCTACTTGATGAGCCGCGGTATTTCTGAAGAAGAAGCAACAGAAATGATCGTCATGGGCTTCATCGAGCCATTCACGAAAGAACTACCAATGGAATATGCCGTTGAGATGAACCGCTTGATTAAATTCGAGATGGAAGGATCTATCGGTTAATATAAGAAATCCCGCTACAGCCTCTGCTGTGGCGGGATTTTAATTATGTTTTACCTTTTTGACTATAATAATTTTCAGCTAAATAAAAAATCGATACGAGTTCGTATAGTACAATGATTTCGGCTGGGAATGTTGTTGTGTAATCTTCTTTGTGAGCGCTTAATTGATCGCTATCCTTCCAATATAATGCCATCAGTTGTTTTACTTTTTGTCGATGTGTTTCCAGGTCAAAACGTGTACTTTCTTTCATAGAATGAGCTAACTCTTCCACGGATTCTAAAATCATGTCTCGTTCCGCTTCAGGCAATTGTAATTGTGTGAGCGGTGTATTTAAAATATTATCCATATGATAAATCATGAGCTTAATCCGTGTAAGCTGCCGTTCGGAACGATGTAAGTCATCGCGTTCATCGGCTGTTAACGGGTGATATTTTGCTTCGTCTTTTTGGTATTCAATCAGTGATTCTATCTTCAAAACATCTTCTGTTAAGTCATCTAGCGTTGTTTGGCAGTAATATTTGTCCATATGATTAATTAAATAGCGATGGAAGATTTGTTCCACTGCATTTCCTGTCCGTTCTGCCATATTATTGAGTTTTAATTTAATATCTTGCGAGTAATCAGGTGGCAAGATGAATAAATTAATTAATGTTGAGACGACTAATCCAATTGTCGTTGTGCCGAGACGAATGAAGAACGATAAAATGACATTCGCGTGAATAACATCAATCATCGCAACAGACGTTAACGTCGCCACGAGAAGTCCTGAATATAATTTCAAACGATAAGTCGTCATAATCGTTAAAACAGCTGCTAACGCATAAGTGATAGGGGCGTGTCCGAATAACGTAATGAATAATACTGCATAAAATGATCCAATCGCTGAGGCTGGAAAACGGACAAGTCCTTTTTTGATCGATTGTGAGACAGTTGGCTCAATCGTCACAATCGCCGTAATAACAGCGAAAACGGGAGGCCAACCGAGTTGGTCACAAATAAAGGCTGTAATAAAGATAGCTAGTCCAGTTTTAATAACACGACTTCCAGCAATTCGTTTCATTTCGTCCACTCCTAAAAGGTCTCTATAACTTATTCTTTCAATTTTTTATAGGAATTGCAAGGTTGATTGTCACAAATGTATTAGTGTAACATACCTCATTACCGTATAAAATATGCTATGATAGGGAGAGTGACCATTAATTTAGGTAGATTGGATGAAACAGAATGGTGTTAGCTATCATGTTTATTATTGGGCTGTTGAGCTCATTTGTAGGCAGTATCGCTGGCTTAGGAGGCGGCGTTATTTTTGTGCCTGTCTTGTTGTTTTTCGCTGACTTTTTCAAGGGGTTTTCATGGGTTACACCGCAAAATGTCGTGGCGATGTCCTTAATCGTTATGATTTTTACCGGTTTATCCTCGACATTAACTTTTTTAAAACGTAAACGAGTTGATGTATTCAGTGGTTCGTTATTTTTATCAGGCAGTATTCCTGGTGCTTTAACAGGCGTGTATCTTAATCAGTTTGTCGCAATTGATACGTTTCAGTTGTATTTTGGGCTATTAATGTTACTCGTGACAGCGATGTTTTTCGTTAAAAAGAAAGCGATTAACGAACCTATCGATCACACCATTAAATCAGGTCGTTTTCACGTGACGCGTACGTTTGACTTAGCAGGATTGTCAACGACTTATTCGTACCATGCGATACTAGGTATTACTATCGCCTTTTTCGTCGGCATGATGTCCGGTTTATTCGGTGTTGGTGGTGGCTCGCTTATGGTACCAGCTATGATATTATTATTTGGCTTTCCAGCACATATTGCAGCTCCAACGTCGATGTTTATGATTTTTTTCTCTAGTTTCACGTCGTCTGTTGCGCATATTAGCGCTGGTCATGTAATGTGGTTATACACGTTTATGAGCATTCCAGGTGCGTGGCTAGGGGGTTATTTAGGTGCTGTTGTGAATCAGAAGTTAAATAGCCAAGTGATCGAATGGATTTTACGCATTATTATGTTTATAATCGGCATAAGATTAATTATTCAGTCGATATAAAGATTAGATTCGTCATGATAAGACCGTGTTAAGCTAACATTGCGATACGTTTGAAAGGAAAAAAGGATCTTAAAGGAGACGTATCTGTATGATGCAAGAACAACTACATTTATATTTCACAAGTGATTTACATAGTTATTTCGATAATTGGCCTCATGTGATAGCTGGCATTAAGCATCAACAAGCAATCCATCAAGCAAAAGGTGATTATACACTGTTGCTTGATAACGGGGATCATCTAGACCGAGTTCATCCTATAACGGAGGCAACGTTAGGCCAGGCGAATGTCGATTTACTCAATAAGGCTGGTTATGATGTTGTTACGCTAGGTAATAATGAAGGCATTACATTACCGGGTGATGAACTGTATCATTTATATGATGAAGCAGATTTTCAAATAACATGTGCGAATGTGGCGCCTATTGAATCACCAAGTCCTAACTGGTTAAAGCCTTATCATATTTTAACGACAGATTATGGTACGACGATTGGTGTATTAGGTGTTACGGCACCATTTAAAAAGTTTTATGAACTGTTAGGGTGGCAAGTAGAAGATCCGAAAGCTATTTTAGATGAGTACATTCCGTTATTACGGGAAATGTGTGATATTGTTATTGTTTTATCTCACCTGGGGTTATATGAAGATGAACAAATGGCGGAGCAGTACCCTGTTGATGTCATTATTGGAGGGCATACCCACCATTTAATCGAACAAGGTCGAATTGAACACGGATCGATTATTAATGCTGTCGGTAAACAAGGTTTTCATTACGGTTATATCCATATTCAGTATGATCACGACAAAGGTGAAATCGAGTCGATGGCAGGTAACGCCATCCCTGTTTCAGATGAGAGGGATGATAAGACATATCAAGCATTGGATGAGTGGAAAGATACCGCTGACGAGCATTTGAATGAATCAGTGACTTATCTTAACAACGCATATCCGATTGAATGGTTTGAAGAAACGACATTAATGCGTGAATTTGTGGAAGAATTACGCCAGTGGACGACTGCTGACGTGGCTGCTTTAAATTCAGGATTGTTGTTAACCGGTTTTGAACAAGGATCTGTTACGAAAAAACAGATTCACGAAAGTTGCCCGCATCCGATGAATCCTTGCAAAATGACGATGACGGGTCGAGAATTGATTGAAACGGTGCGTTTGTTTGAGTCAGAACGTTTTCAATATAATGAATTGAAAGGTCTCGGTTTTCGTGGTGAAATCTTAGGTAAGATGGTATATGCCAACTTAACATTAAAGTATAGTCATGATCATCAAGTCATTGAATCGGTATACATTGGTGATAAGTTAGTGGACAGTGATGAGTCATATACATTGGCAACGGCTGATACGTTTTCATTCCCATGGCTTATTCCATCGATTTCTCATGTCGAGCAGAAGCAATATTTCATGCCAGAATTTTTGCGTGATGTTTTAACGAAGTGTTTGTCTAATACTTAAGTGTTGGACAGACACTTCTTTTTTTACTTTACATAACGTAATACCAAAGGAGGTCGATGGCATTGATCCATGTAGAAACGATTTGGATTGATGACCAACCATTTACTTATACACATGTTGAGTTACCGAAAACGAATTTGTTAATCATTTCAAACGATATTGGTTATATTATGTGCGGCGCCTTAGATGTGGATCTGTTAAGCGACCAGTTGAGTGACCGGCAAATTGTAGCCGCACGTGCAGTCGGGGTTCGTAATCGAGACGCGCTCATTCACGCCCCACTGCAAAAGGTGACGACATATGCGAAAGAGCAATACGGTTGGTATGAAGGAATGATTGGTCGTCATGCCCTATTATCACTATCGTCTTCATGATTGGCGACACATGCCCCCTATCATCTGTGCATAGACTGGTGGTGAGGGGGGATTTGCTGTGCGCCAAATCAAGCATCTTAGATGGACACGACGTCGTAAACCTAAGACGTTTGGACAAATATTCATGATGACCGTTGTCGTGTTTACGATAGCAACCCTCTTATCGATTTGGTTAATTAATCGTGGTATTGAACCTACACTCATTGAAATGGCTGAAACGAAAACGAGTCAATTCGCACGAGAAGCAATTAATGAAGCGGTAAGCCGTCGAATTGTAGACGACTTACAAGCTGAGGATTTGATCGATATTGAAACAGATGATGAAGGCAATATTGTCACCGTAAATTGGAATAGTGTCGTCATTAATCGCGTGTTACGGAATACGACATTTCGGGTACAAAATTTTTTAAAACGGATCGAACGTGGTGAATTAACACCTGAAGAATCATTGGATTTTGATGTAGAAGATGATGTCGTCTTGGAAGAAGATCAAGTGGAAGACCACCGAGCGATTGTGCGAATTCCCATCGGCCAAGCAACGAACAATGCGCTGTTAGCCAATTTAGGGCCACAAGTTCCGGTCCATTTTCGTATTATTGGGGATGTGCAATCGGATGTAGAAAGACGTCTGACGGAATACGGTATAAACAATGCAATGATCGAATTGGATATTTTTATTCAAGCCAATGTGCAAGTCGTGATTCCATTTGCGACAAAAACGACAACAGTTGAAACGCACGTTCCTGTTTCGATAGGCGTTATCCAAGGTGAAGTACCGGAATTTTACAATGATGGTGGCGGTAATTCACCGAATATTTCGATACCGTTCAGGGATTTACAACAGTAAAAGAGCATGGTATATTACTTTTTGTATGACAATTTTATATAACCTTATCAATCGATGAGGTAGAGGTGCATTTAGCATCAGTAACATATGGGAGGATGACAACGAGGATCATATGTGAAAGGGTTAAATGCCGAAGTACTTAGGGGGTCAGCCTTTAAGTGTTGGTGTATTTTTGAACAAAAAATACACTCTCGTACGTAAAACGGGGAGCTACTGATCGAGAAATAACCGACTGATACAAGTAATGGTAGATTTCTCTATCATTACTTTTTTTATTATGTATGGCTTTATCACATGAGGGCATTATGGTGATAAAGCATTCGACGGACGGACTTCTCGAAAAAATTGAAGGAGGAAACAAACATGGAAGGAACTTTTTGGTCGTTATTACCACCACTAGTTATGATTTTACTCGTGTTATTGACGCGTCGAGTCTTATTATCATTAGGGACAGGAATCATTATTGGCGCTTTAATGGTAGAAAATTATGACTTACTAGCGACACTTGAACGAATTTGGATGTCATTTCAAGGATCATTTTATGCTGAAGGGGCGTGGGATATATGGAGTATCCAGCTCGTCGTCTTCTTATTACTGTTAGGTATTTTAATCGCCTTTTTAACCGCTACAGGAGGCGCTAAAGCTTTCGGTGGTTGGGCCGTTAACCGCGTTAAGTCACGAAAAGGTGCTCAGTACACGACAGGGTTACTCGGTGTTGCTATTTTTATTGATGATTATTTTAACAGTTTAACAATCGGTCAAGTCTCCCGCCCGATTACGGACCGTCAAAACGTGTCACGCGCAAAGTTAGCTTATTTAATTGACTCAACGTCGGCACCAGTCACCGTTTTAACGCCGATATCGAGTTGGGGTGCTTATATTATTGGGATTATCTCGACAGTGATTGCGACGCATGAATTATCGGATTACTCTGCATTAGGTGCGTTTATCCAAATGATTCCTTATAACTTTTATGCGATTGCGGCGATTGCACTTGTTTTCTTAGCGATTTACTTCAAGCTCGATATTGGGGCAATGAAAAAGCATGAAGAACGAGCAGAAACGACTGGTGACTTAATTGACCCTGCTAACCCAGACGTTCCAGGTGATATAAAAGGGGAAGTTGCTGAAAATCAAAACGGACGCGTTTATCATTTGCTGTTGCCCTTATTAGCACTACTTATAACGACAATGACAGTGATGGTTATAACGGGTGTACAAGCAAGTGAAGACGGGGTGACTCTCGTATCTATTTTTGCGAATACAGATGTTAACCTAGCCCTAGTGACTGGCGGAACATTAGCTGTATTACTTTCGGTCTTGTTATATGCCGTTCAACCAGGTGACAAATCGAATATATTCGTTGTGACTTGGCAAGGTATTAAAGCGATGCTACCAGCCATTTATATCTTGATTTTAGCTTGGATGATTGTGTCTATTATTGGTGCGATTGGTACAGACCAATATTTAGTTGGTCTCGTTGAAGAGGCAAATCTTAGCCCAGCTTATTTACCACTTATGATTTTCCTTGTAGCAGGCGTAACAGCTTTTGCGACCGGAACATCTTGGGGCACATTCGCCCTTATGCTACCGATTGCTGGCGAGATGGCTGTAGAACTCGATCCAACGATGGTCATTCCGGCACTGTCAGCTGTATTAGCTGGTTCGGTATTCGGTGACCACTGTTCACCTATTTCAGATACGTCGGTGTTATCGTCGACGGGTGCGGGGTCGAACCACATCGATCACATTGTGACCCAAATCCCATATGCGTTAATCGCCGCTGTAACAGCATTGTTAGGTTATATAACCCTTGCCATTACGACATCAGCAGTACTTAGTTTAATCGTCACACTCGGGGCACTCTTAGGGCTTGTATTGATACTAAAAAGATGATCATAACCCTTATGACAGAACATCTCTTGCAGAAGAGGTGTTCTGTTTTTTTGTCATAAAAAAGTTTTTCGCGTAGATTGTTGTCAAAACATTTGGAGTTTTGGTATGATTATAAGCGTTGGCGCTCACCTGTTGATTGAATTTTGTGACTTTTTTGCTAAGTCTAAAGAAAGTTTTCTGAAAAGACTTGCAAAATAATTGTCATAAAATTATAATAAAACAAAATAATCAATATATTTAAGTGAGCACCCGTACAAGTTTTTGTACGGCAAACAAAAAACAGAAAGGGGAATATGATTATGCAAGGAAGAGAGCAGTTTGCGACTAGGTTTGGTTTTATTTTTGCGGCTGTTGGTTCAGCGGTAGGCCTAGGTAACATTTGGCGCTTCCCTTATATGCTAGGGGAAAACGGGGGGTTTGCATTTTTAATTGCTTATTTTATTTGTATCGCCCTAATTGGTCTACCCGTCTTATTAGCTGAATTTACAGTAGGTCGACGCGGTCAATCAGATGCGATTCATTCATTTGAAAACATCAAATCAAAATCGTTTGGTAAAATTGGTGGTTTTCTAGGTGTCTTGTCAGGGACATTAATCCTGTCGTTCTACGGTGTTATTGCCGGTTGGGTCTTTTATTATTTATTTAGTTATATTACCGGTGCGGCAGGCAATGTCGAATCTGGTGGCTTTGAAGGATTCTTTGGAGAGTTTATTGCTAGTCCAGTTGGTCCAGTTGTTTGGCATTTCTTATTCATGGCTGTTGTTATCGGTGTCGTTTTCTTCGGTATCAAGAAAGGTATCGAAATTGCGAACCGTACCTTTATGCCGATGCTAGCCGTTCTTATTATTGTATTAGCTGTTTTCGGTTTAACAATGGATGGTGCTGGTGAAGCACTAAGCTTCATGTTCACACCTGATTTCAATGCATTAGGTGACATTAACGTATGGGGTGCAGCTGTTGGTCAGGCATTCTTCACATTATCACTTGGTATGGGTGCTATGATCACGTACGCATCATATTTACCGAAAGAATCCCGTTTACCATCAGCGGCAGGAACAGTAGTTGTATTTGATACGTTCTTCGCTGTGTTTGCGGGTCTCATGATTTTCCCAATCGTGTTCACATTCGGAATGGAGCCAGGTGCAGGTCCAGGACTATTATTTATGACATTACCTGAAGCATTTAGCCAATGGGGCTTAGGTGGTACGATATTCGGTATCTTCTTCTTCCTATTCGTCGGAATTGCCGCATTGTCATCTGCTATTTCATTATTAGAAGTCGGTGTATCATGGGCAATGCGTCGATTCAATGTTGGACGTAAGCCGACAACACTTGTTGCTGGTTCTATCATTACACTATTCGGTGTTTTGTCAGCAATATCGCAAGGTGCGGTACCAGCATTAACGCAAATGAAGTTGTTCGCATTCCTTGATCCATCTAGCGACACAATTACGTTCTTAGATATTTTAGACAAATTTACAGCGCAGTACACATTAGCGCTAGGTGGTTTAGTGACAGCTCTATTCGTTGGTTGGGGCTGGAATAGAATCGAAGCCCTACGCGAAACAGGTTTACAAGATACAGCGATTGGTGCTGTTTGGATTTGGTTCCTACGTATTGTCGCGCCAGCGGGTATTTTGTACATCGTAATTACAAACTTCATTAATATGATTGGTCAGTAATAAGGCTAATAATTATGAAAATTTTAGCGGGCAGAGAGGGTTCCTCTCTGCTCGCATTTTAATGTTCCCAACGTTTTAATGACGGGTAGGGATCAAACGCCCATTCATTTTTTCCATTATCGCGATACATACCATAATGGAGGTGAGGCGGGAATTTACCGGATGTGCCGATTGGGCCATATCCAGAAGCGCCGACGTAGCCTATGACATCTCCTGGCTCAACAATTGACCCTTCTTCGATCGAATCTTCAAATCCGTTTAAGTGTGCGTAGTAGTGATAGACATTGTCTGCATCACGAATACCTATACGCCAACCACCATATTTGTTCCATCCTTTTACTTCTACGACGCCGTAAGATACAGAACGTACGGGTGTGCCATACGATGCGAACAAGTCCGTTCCTTCATGAATGCGTCGTCCGCCATACCCTCTGCCTGCTCCCCATGTTGATCGGTATGAGTAATTGTAATGTGACGGAATTGGAAAGGCGTGTTCATCTAAATCAGTTGTTTGAAAGTGCTGGAATAATTGACGGTATTGGGTGATGAGTTTAGCTGCTTTGTCACGATCATAATACGTCTCTAAACTTTGTTTAATTGACTTGCCTGATGCGATTTCGTCGCTTAACCATTTAGCGACTGTATATAGAACATCTTCATCATGGTGTGGATTGGCATAACCATCCCCATCCCCATCTTTGCCAATGCCATTAAATGCTTGTATTGTGGCTTCATAGTGTGAAGGGTTTTCATCAGTGGCTAACAAACCGAACCACCACTCAGGTTTTACTTGTATACTGGTAAGACGATCATCATTAACATCGTTAATATTCCGCTCGTATTGATCGATCGCAGCTAACGTCGTCCACGGAATGGATGTTAGTGTTGCTGTTTTTTTGTATAATTGCATGCGTGCTTCATCTGGAGTTTCCTCAGCTGCTAACGGTAAATGACTGCTACTTAGTAAAAAGATGAAAACAAGAATGATTAAACGGTGAAAAGCCATATTAAGATACTCCTTTTATGTTATATCTACCTGTAGTATGGTCATCTTTTTTGAAATCATGAAAGCGTATTGAAAAGGTTTTATGATAAACTGATACTAGTTGAGGTGATAAGTGATGGAGTTATTAGGACAACAATACGAATTAATCCATGATTACCGCGAAGGCTTCCAAGAAGACGTGGTTGAACAGCGGTTTAGCGATATTTTAACGAAATATGATTATATTGTCGGTGATTGGGGGTTTGGTCAATTACGTTTAAAAGGGTTCTATGATGACCAAAATCAAAAAGCCACATTTGACACGAAGATTTCGACATTAGAAGATTATTTGTATGAATACTGTAATTTTGGTTGTGCTTATTTTGTCATGAAACGAGTGGATTCATAATTGACCGGATATTTGTTGTCCGGTCAATTTTGTGCCATTATCCTTTATCAGGATGTTCAGGATCTTCGTCATCAGGGAAGTTATTCGGTTGATGCGCAGACGGATATTGCCGTGGAATATCATGATGAAGTTGTTTATTCTCATAGTTAAACGCAGAATAATGGCGACGTTTTGGATCGTATTCACGCGCTTGAAGTGGTTCATCATGAACTGGTTCACCATATGTCCCTTCAGGAAATTCTTCAGGGACTTGCATATTTTGTTGTACTTCGACAGTTGCGAAATCGTCGTTTTTCTTCTTTTTTGCCACACGAATCGTCCTTTCGTTTACGAATGGAAATGAGTTATTGTTTTCCCTTAGTATGACGCAAAAATAATATTATATAAGGTTCATTTAATTGTGATAAACTAATTGAAGAAAGGAATGATCACGATGTATTTTGTTGATCAAGAATCCATTGATGAGACATTAACGTATTATAACCGATTGCTTGAAACGTATGAGCGAACTGATTTTTCAACTGATGACCAACTATTCGGGCTTGAGCGAATCGTTCATATGACGATTGAGTCGATTATTGATGTTGGAAATATGATGATAGATGGCTTTATTATGCGTGACCCTGGTAGTTATGACGACATTATTGATATTTTAATCGATGAACAAGTCATACCAGCTGAGACAGAATCAACATATAAACGAGTGATTGGTATGCGTTCGACAGTCATTAAAGATTACACGAACATAAATCATGACACATTACGGACTGCGATGGATGATGGCATTCAAACGTTGAAGCAATTTCCGAGTCATATTTATCGTTATTTGGAACGAGAGATGGGGCCTATTACGGCTTTCAAAAAACGTGAAGGGGAAAGCTAGTATGGCACGTTATCAAGCATATTTAATTGATTTAGATGGCACGATGTACCGAGGGAATGCCGCGATTCCAGAGGCTGCGGCGTTTATTAACAAGTTGCAAACGGAAGGTGTACCATTTCGGTTTGTGACCAATAATTCGTCACGAACGCGTGCTAAAACGGTTGAAAAGCTGGCGAAACATGATATTAACGTTGATGAAAGTACGATTTTAACACCGTCTATTATTGCGGCTGATTATATTAAAGAAGTGTCTGACCAGGCATCGGTTTTCATGATTGGTGAAGCGGGTGTAGAAGAGGCTTTACAATCACGGGGGTTAACGATCACCAACGACAATCCAGATTTTGTTGTGGTCGGAATTGATCGTTATGTAACGTATCAAAAAATTAAAGACGCTTGTCTACATATACAGTCTGGGGCGACATTCGTGGCGACGAATCCGGATATTCGAGTACCAACAGAGGAAGGGTTTGTCCCAGGCAATGGGGCTTATGTTGATTTGATTAGGCAGGTAACGAAAACTGAACCCATCGTCGTTGGAAAACCTGACCGTCTAATGGTCGATTTAGCGCTTGAACAGATGGATGTTTTACATGATCAAGCCATTATGGTTGGCGATAACTATGACACCGATATTATGGCAGGCATTCAAGCGAATATTGATACTTTACACGTTGAAACAGGTGTTACGTCACAAGACGACTTGCAACATGTTGCGGTGCAACCGACGTATTCGTTAAAAACATTAGCCGAATGGGATGAGGTTTAAGTTTAAAATAATATTTGAGGTGATCGAATGACTAAGCCATTTGTTTATATCACACGAAAAATAGCTGATGACGTGGTGAGTGCTTTAGCGAACGAATATCATGTCGAAATGTGGGGAGAGGAAGAAACAACAGTACCTCGAGATGTGTTATTAAGTAAGGCGCGCGAGGCGGATGCTTTATTGACGATGTTAACCGATTCGATTGATGATGAATTAATGCAACAAGCGCCAAACTTAAAGGTGGTTGCTAATTTGGCTGTTGGTTACGATAATATTGATGTTCAAGCTGCCTCAAGGCATGGCGTTATCGTAACGAACACCCCGGATGTATTAACGGATACAACAGCCGATTTAACGTTCGGTTTATTATTAGCTACAGCTCGTCGTATTCCTGAAGCGGTGAAGCATATTAAAGAGGACAAATGGACGTCATGGTCGCCGTATATGCTAGCAGGGCACGATGTTCATCATAAAACCTTAGGCATTATAGGGATGGGTAGTATTGGCGAAGCTGTTGCCAAACGTGCGAAAGGGTTTGACATGACCGTTTTATATCACAACCGTTCACGTAAAGAACAGGCAGAAAAGCAACTAGGTGTTGAGTATCGATCATTTGATGATGTGATGACACAATCTGATTTTGTCATCTGTATGACGCCACTAACCGAAGAAACGAAGGGCATGTTCAATCGGTCAGTCTTTAAACAGATGAAATCGTCAGCGTTTTTCATTAATACGTCTCGCGGAGCTGTCGTGAACGAGGACGATTTATACGATGCATTACAAGCTGGCGATATTCGTGGTGCCGGATTAGATGTGTTTCAACAAGAACCTATCCAAGCAGATCATCCGTTATTACAGTGCGAACAAGTCGTTGCTTTGCCACATATTGGGTCATCTAGCTTTGAAACACGGACGGCTATGATGTGGTTAACGAAAGAGAATATTGAACGCGTGTTATCAGGTGAAGAGCCGAAAACACCTGTTAATGTATAATATAAAACAAGCCCTCAATGTCTTAAGCATTGAGGGCTTAACTATAAGGGTATTAGAAAATTTGTTCAACTTCTTTAACACCAGGAACTTCCGCGATTAGGGCTCGTTCAATACCAGCCTTAAGTGTAATAGCCGAACTTGGGCAATTACCACAAGCGCCTTTTAGACGTAATAACACAATACCATCATCAACGTCAACGAGTTCAACGTCCCCGCCGTCACGTAATAAAAACGGGCGTAATTTACCAATTACTTCTTGTACTTGATCAAACATTACTCATATTCCCCTTTCTTCACTTACATTATATAAAATTTAGCCATTAAAATCTATTCAAGTGCTTTTAATGAAAAAAATCTTGTTGAGAACCATTTTCATTTTAACTCGAAGCGAAAGTTTTGTAAAATATAATTAAGCGAACAGACGAAGGGAAATAGTAGCGAGGGGGGATTCGATGTCAAAACAAGTCGAATTAGTCGTATACGGCGCAGAAGTTATTTGCGCTAGTTGTGTAAACTTACCAAGTTCAAAAGAACAATATGATTGGTTGCAAGCAGCGATTTCTAGAAAATATGGTGACGATTATGTCACGTATAAATACGTTGATATTTTTAACCCACCCAACGAACAAAAGTACCAACAATTTGCTGAACAAGTTGTTGAAGACGATATGATTTACCCTGTTGTCTTAGTCGAAGACGAAATTGTCGGTGAAGGTAATCCACGTTTAAAAACCGTTTATCAAGCGTTAGAAAACAACGGACTAACGCCGATATCTTAAACTAAGCAAACAGGGTTCGCGACAGGTTAAACAAACGAGGAGTGAACGCCATGAACCCGTTAGTTGAGTTTTGTGTGAATAACTTAATGAGTGGATCTCAAGAGGCTTTAGAGAAACTAGATAAAGACCCAGACATTGATGTCGTCGAATATGGATGCACGAGCAACTGTGCGATTTGCTCGATGAGTTTGTTTGCCATTGCCGATGGTGAACTCATTATGGCAGATACACCAAGTGAGTTAGTTGATAAAGTGTATCAATTTTTAGAAGAGGAATCATTAATTTAATAAAGTGAGGTTATGATATGAAAATTCCTTTCACGAAAATGCACGGCTTAGGCAATAGTTATATTTATGTGGACGGTTTCCATGTTGAATTGCCAGAAGAATCACTACCAACTATTGCTAAACAAGTGTCGAGTGTACACACAGGTATTGGATCAGACGGCTTAATCTTAGTGTTACCATCTAACCTGGCTGATGTACGCATGCGAATTTTTAATAAAGATGGATCAGAGGCAATGAACTGTGGTAATGGTTTGCGTTGTGTGGCGAAGTTCGTCTATGACAAAAAATACGTCCATAAACAGTCGTTTGAGATCGAAACCAAATCAGGTGTCGTTACTGCGACAGTCCATCCGGATAAAGATAAACATGTTGAAAGTGTCACAGTTGATATGGGAGAGCCAGTGTTAGAAAGATCGAATATTCCTATGGAAACTGAAAATGGTGGACTGTTCGATGAAGTCGTTTATGAGCATTTTCGTGTCGATGGGGATGATTATTATGCAACCGCTGTCTCGATGGGGAACCCGCACGTTGTGTTTTACCAAGATAACATGCAAGATGCTCCGATTCATACATTAGGGCCTAAAGTGACGACAGATGAACGGTTTCCTGAAGGGGTGAATGTTGAATTCGTTGAAGTGTTGAATGAAGCGGAGCTACGTTTTCGTGTTTGGGAACGAGGTTCAGGTATTACCCAAGCTTGTGGTACAGGGGCGTGTGCATCTGTTGTCGCATCTGCATTAAACAGTTACGTCAAACGTGGCCAAGAAGTGACGGTGCATCTAGATGGTGGCGATTTATGGATTACTTGGCTTGAGTCAGGCTCAGTGTTGATGCGAGGTGCAGCTGTTACCGTTGCGAAAGGACACACGTGGGTTGAGTTAGATGTTTGATGAAGCTGGTTTTGATTAGTATACTAATGTTTAGGGAGGTATTTACATGGCGATTAATTTAAGTGAAGCGGCGACTTTACAAGTACAAGAAATGATGAAAGACGAAACAGCTGAAGAAGTCTACTTACGCTTTGGCGTTAAAGGTGGCGGCTGCAGTGGTTTATCGTATAAATTAGGTTTTGATTACGAGAAGAAAGAAACTGACCGTCAATTTGAGCAAGGTGGTATCCCGATCGTTATTGCAGAAATGGATGTACCCATTATTGAAGGAACGACGATTGATTTTAAACAAAACATGATGGGCGGCGGGTTCACGATCGATAACCCGAATGCTATTGTATCATGCGGTTGTGGCTCGTCATTCAAAGCACCGAATGTAGAAGGACAGCCGGAGAATTGTTAACGGTTGAAACCGCGGCATGACAACGATTATCGAACGTCAACTCAAACGGTAACCCAACCGAAAAGCTAGTCGGTTAGTTAAACGTAGAAGGTTGATAATACCGCCGTAAAATCCGCGGAAAATAACTGTTCAAACGAATAAATACAACCCCAAAAACGAGGTTTGACGGTTGTTAATAACGTACTAAAGACTTTCTTAGCGCTAATGTGAGCGTTGAGGAGGTCTTTTTTTTTATGGCATTAAAAAAGCGGAAAAGGGTTACGAAATTAGCCGACCCGGTCAAAGAATACCCGAAATTAAGCCAAGCCCAAGCGATCGACTTCGTTATTAGCGGCAAGCGAGCGGAAGGCGTACGCGATCGTACGATACGTGATTACGTCAAAATGTGGGAGTATTTCACCGACTGGCTTAACGAAAATTACGAGGTTGATTACGTCAACGATTTAACGGCTGAAGTATTTCGCAATTATATCAACTATTTAAAATACGACAAGCAACGTTATTCGGGGCACAAGTTTATTAACGCGGAAAACCAACGAATAGGCCTAGCTGACACGACAATCAATATTAATTTGAGGACGTTAAAAGCTATTTTTAACTGGCTGTATCGTGAAGAATTGTTAGAAGTTAATCCGCTTGAAAACGTTAAATTGTTGCGCCAAGACAACGTTAACGACTTAACGAACTGTTTTACTGACGATGAGGTTAAGAACATTTTATCAATCCCGGACAAACGCGACTTTGTTGGTTACCGCGATTTTGTGGCGATGAATACGTTGCTTGACACGGGTTTGAGAGTAGGTGAGTTGTTATCGTTACGCGGCGAGGACATTGATTTTAAAACGCGATTTATTACGGTACAGCCCGATAAAAGCAAAAATCGAAAAGTGCGCTTAGTGCCTATGTCAACGCACGTCGCGAGAATGTTATTACAGTTATTCACCGAAAACCAAGAACATTTTAAAACTGATCGACTTTTCTTATCAAGCTACGGCGAACCTTTGGGGCAAAACCATTTTAATAAACGGTTAAAATATTACGCAGAAAAAGCAGGTGTTAACGCGAAGAAGGTTACGGCCCACGTTTATCGACATACATGGGCACGATCAATGATACTCAACGGCTGTGATCCGTTCACGCTTCAAAAAATCGGCGGCTGGGCTGATATACGAACCATGCGCCGTTATATACAAATGAGCGAAACGGAAATGCGAGCCGGTCACGATCAATATTCGCCGATTAATCAGATGTTTAACCAAAAATAAAGCAAAAAAAAGTCGCGCACGAATACCGAGAAAAACCCGATATACGCACACGACTAACACCGTAATGCGAGTATATCTAAAAAATGGACAGCCGTCAAGAGTTCGGTTTTCGTGCGCCTTCAAAAACGGAGGGGTAACGAAATGAAACTATTTGCCGAAGAAACAACGTATCAACGCTTATCCACTTTCGCAACACTGGACGGGCTGAACAAAGCTGTGCGCACACACCGCGCCAACTTGGCCGACGATTTAACGCCAACTCAGCGCGACGTGCTTGACGTATTGGCTCGCCATTCCTGCACATATAAAGGCGTATCATTCCTGCGCAAAAATAAGCTGGCCGAGTTAGTTGGCAAATCACGCCGAACTGTGATTTACGCGTGTAATAGACTCGCCGAGCTTGGCGTGATCGAACAGCACGAATTACGCAGGCCACGTGGCGACCGCCGCCAGACAGTCAACGCGGTTGTCATTCAGCCGGCTGTGCAACGCGACAATGACCGCCATAAAGCCGACGAAAAGCCGGCCGAAAAAGGCGATTGCACACCGGAATTGCACACCGAAGAAACTCCGCAAAAAACTATTAAACTACCAAATCACAATATAGAAGATACGGGGGCTGACAGCGCGCCGGCCACTGCGTTGGCCCACGCTATACCTGCGCCAGTCTTTAACGCGCTAAAGCCATTCTTTAACGCGAATGAACTGTACGAAGTGTATGGCGTTCTTTTACGTGCTAAAGCGCAAATAAATCGCGAAATCATGCTCGAAGATCACGGCGAACGATATGCGCAGGTGTTTCAGAATATCATACGCAAATTCAAGCGCGGCAAGGTGCGCAACTTGACGGGTATGTTATTCGTGAGTTGGCGGGAACTAACCGCGGAAATTGATCGCGAAATAGCTAAAATTGGCGAAGTGTATTACGACTGGGTGAACACGGACGACAGTGGCGCAGAAGATGGCGGCGCGGCCTATTTCGACTGGCTCGCCGACTACTATGACGGAAAGGGGGCGATGATATGAGCGTAAACTTTTTCGTAGTAAGAGCGCAAAGTGAGCGCGGCGTGCCTTACCAGTACGTGTACAAAAAGCGCGGCTGGGCCGATCGCAAAGCCAACGAGCTGACGGCGCAAGGCTGTAACGCGGTTAAAGTGACGTTTGAAACGTGGCGCTAGGGCTGGCGGTTAGATGGCTTACAGTGGGCGTTATAGGCTTTGGTGGCCGCGCAACTCTTTCACCGTCATTTCGTCAGGCGTTTTCTGCTCGCCGCTGGCCGTTTCGTGTGGCTTGTCGCGTTCATCGGCCGGTAAGGTTGCGATAAGATGAAGCGCGTTTAATCCAAAATGTGTATACGTAGACACATCTTCTTCTTTTAGCTCGTCGTATATTTTTATAAACTTCGCGGCAACTGACCTATCAATCTCAACACTTTCGAGCCATTTTCCGAACTCACCGTGCGCAAGATCATTTTCCTTTACGTGTTTCAACCGCCGGCCGATTTCGAAAATGGCGTCGCCGGCAATGCGCTTGTATTCGGTTATTTATTTCGCAACCCGAAATTTTAGCCGGATGATGTGGCGGATATATACGCAAAAGTGTTGAAATTTATTATAAAATACATGGCGCAATCAACATTCCACACTTTTTACGTTAAATTACTTCGTTACCCGAAATTTTAGCCGCATGATGTGGCGGAAGTAAAAAACGGACAATTTATTATATAATACATAGAGCGTAGAAAAGTGCGCACTTTTTCGCGAAGTCGATGGCGGCAGTTAACGATTAGTTATGTAACATAGGGCGCTAACTGCTCGGCGACTTCTCAAAAGATAAGCCTGCGCCTACCGGCTTGGCTAATTGTATATTATCGCGATTATTAATTAACCATTTAACCGAGCGTAAGCGAAGGTTTAGGTCTTAATAACGCTACGTCCTCCGCGCAGTTACATAACTGCACGCGCAGGACTAGGCGCTACCAGCCCGCCAATTTTACGGTATGTTAGGTATATAATCGCGAATGTCTTTTCGTTAACAAAGCGAAAGAGAGGGCCGCCACATCGTGCGGTCAAATTCCGTTAAATTCCGAGGCGGCTGGCGATTTAGTTGCGACAAGCCCGCCGGAACACACCGCCTCAAAAAACGGGGGGTCGCGCTAGGAACGAAAAAGCCCGCCGATCTACTCGACGGACTGTGCTTGCGCTTGCTTTTTCTTCAAATAGCGATACAACGACGGTTTGCTAACGCCTGTCATTTCCTCGATTTCGGGCACGCTGTATTCGCCACTTTCGTATAACTTGATCGCGCGTTCGACGTCTTTCTTATCCTTGCTTGGCCGACCACCAACGCGGCCACGTTTGCGAGCAGCTTTTAAGCCGGCTTGCGTTCGCTCGACGATGATTTCGCGCTCCATTTCGGCCAACACCATAAGCATTCGCATCATAGCCCGGCCCATTGGCGTTGACGTGTCGATACTATCGCGAATAGATACCAATTCGATGTCGTTTTCGTCGAGCCATTCGCTTAACTCAATTAGCTGCTTTGTGCTTCGGCCGAGCCGGTCGAGTTTGTAAACGACTAGCGTGTCGCCTTGGCGCAATTTGCCGAATAGATCGTCTAGCTTTTCGCGCTTCTTATGAGCGCCACTCACTTTTTCCTCAACGATTTCGTCGCAACCTTCCTTTTGTAACGCGTCCACCTGCAAATCTAAGTTTTGATTTTGCGTACTTACACGCGCATAGCCAAACTTCATTTTAACGCCCCCGTTTCAATTTGTTATAACTAGCGTATCATAAACGTGGGGTTATCGCAACAATTAATTGACACTATTTTTTGAAACGGTTGGCCGGCGCTTGAACCCGCATTAGACCGCGACACTGGCCCGCCGTATCATTCATATTCGTTTTTGAAACGCCATACAGCCCCCGCACTAGCACAAACGCACACAGCGCCCTTTGTGGCGCGATGAGCCTTCGCACGACCTATATGTCTAGTTCGCCCCTCAAACGCGCGCACAGTGGCGCACAGCGTTTAAAACTTCGGTGGGCTGTCGCGAATATAACAGGGCGGGGGCTGTGCTGGCGCTGAAAGTTGCGAAAGCAAAGCGCTGAAAGTTTGCGTTGCTGATCGCGTTTTAAAAAAAAAAGAAACGAAAGCAAAGCGTTAAAAGTTGGCGCAAAGTTAAGGCGGCAAGGCTGGCATAGTATCGCAACCCCCCAAGGCGCCCCCTCCTATACCGTCTAGTCTGCCCCGTTCACTAACCGCCATGTCGCGAAAACCCGACCGTCAGCTTCACCGCTTTTCAATCGTTAATAAATCGTTGATATCCGTCACGTCAAGTGCGGTTGCAATAATCGCCAAATGCTCAAGTTGAACGCGGTCATATCGTTCGCGTGCCAAGTTCGAAATGGTTGCGTGTCGTAAGCCGGTAAGCTCAACGAGATCAGTCTGAGTCATGCCACGCGCTTCCAGTAATGTTTTAAGCCGAACCCTCACCGCGCGATCAGCCGTTAATTTTTCGATTTTATCCATCTATAATACGCCTCACTTCCTATTTATATGTTACCGTCGTTATTATACCGTATTAAATTTTTTTACACAAATGCGAAAAAACTACTTGCGTCATTTACACTTATGCGTTAATATGTAAATTAAGACGAAACGAAAGGGGCGAATAATGATGAACACGGTTGATCCGATTTACACGCAAGCTGAACGCAAAGCGATGAAAGAGGCACTCGCTGGCCGTGATCGCTTATTGTTTACGCTTGGCTGTTCGCTGGGCCTGCGTATCAGTGACTTGTTGCGCTTGAAGGTTGGCGATATTCAAGGCCAACGCGAGTTAGTCATACGCGAAGAAAAAACGAAAAAGGCCCGACGCATTCCAATTAGCGCCAAGGTGGACGAGCAAGTGGTGGCACTGGACAAGCCAGCCGACGCGTACATTTTCTCGAGCCGGAAACGCAACGCCGACGGTAGCGAACGGCCAATCACACGCCAGCAAGCCTATACGATACTCAAACGCGCAGCCGAACGCGCAGGCATTGACGCTCGGATTGGCGGGCATACGTTGCGCAAAACGTTCGGCTTAATGCACTATCAAAACGGTGTTAATGTTACGCGAATTATGCGTATGTTAAACCATGCTAGTCCGCGTATAAAGAAGCGTATGAAGCGCTTGATATTTAATGAGGAGGCGAAGCAATATGTATGATTTACTTAACGATCTTATTGAAGACAACATGATTTATTTTGTAGGTTATGAAGATGGAAAAGCGATTTACGAATTTGACATATATTACTCGACTATTTTTCGCATTGAAACAAAAGACTATACTGAAAGGACCACGTTCGTTAAATTTTTAATCGGAGGGTTGCCGGCTGGTACTTACCAGTTTAACGAGGACACAGAATATTTAATTCGGAAACACAGCTTAATTGATGATATTGATATGATTTGCTTATTGCATACGAATAGATTAAGATAACCGACAAAACCTGCGCCAACTGAAATTTGCTTGCACGCCATTAAAGACGAATAAATAATACGATTGACCCGCTGTTGTCGCGCCAACGACAAGGCGGGATTTTTTTTTGTCCAAAAACGGAACAGATTGCGGTTGGCGACCGTATAACCTAGTGAAGGGTATAGAACGTGGCATAGAACGCTTCTAATTTAATCGAGATATAGAAGTTCGTGCGGTGGTGGCGATATGACGCGTCCTATTTTTAGAAATTGCGAGCAAAACTTATGTAATAAGTTAATAAATTCTAACTTAATGGCTTATTTTGCTGCTCGTAGAAATACTGAAGGTTGAGAAGTAGGATAAACGTATTTACTTTTGCCGAAAATTTTAGGTCCTATAAAGTGAGGGAGTCCTATTAGGTTACTTGAAACGTTTTAGTGAGTATTGGAATAAAAGGGTTACTTTTAGGGGTTAGTACGGCTGTAAAAGTAGGAAGAAGCAATGCGCCAGCTAGGCACATTTTTTATTTTACTTTAATAAACAACAAGTTTTTAAAAAAGGGGGTGAATACAGTGACACCAAAGGAAATGCGATTATTACGTTTTGTTGAAAATATGAATCAGACACAGTTTGCGCAAAAGCTGGACGTTAAGCGCGGCAAAATCGCCTTTATCGAGGCGGAATATGAAGAAATGCCGCGACACATCGTCGAAAAAATCGAGCAGTCATTTGATCGCGAGAAACTAGCGAAAATTAAAGCGTTTATCGAGAGTATTTAAGCGCAAAAAAAAAGGCGCCATTTTAAAAAGGGGAGATGAGCCGAATGAGTCAAAACACGAACGCTGAACAGTTATTCAAGAAAGAAAGCGAACGATTACCGAACGTTATTTACGCTACCGACGACCGACGACGCGAAGTGTACGGCCTAGCTTCAGAATTTGAGCGCGTTATGCAGACGTATAAAGGGGAAGATTTAACGCTAGACGACGTCATATTCGCGCAAAAAACCACTAACGCATGGTTGGACCCGACCGTCATGAGCCGCCCAGCGATCGTTAGCGCGCCGCCGGGCTACGGCAAATCAACGCTACTTGAAATTTTCTTATGGCACAAAGTACGCAACGACCCGAACTTCGGCGCCATTGTCGTCAAGGAACGCCTCGACGAAATCAAGCGGCTGGCCGAGCAAATTAACAACGACGGCGGCGACGGGTTATTGCAACCGCGCAACAAATACGCGTACTACATCGAAGGCTTCGACGAAGACCGGTTGAGCCGCGAGATTTACGACGCACAGTTTACGGTGCAAAGCGAATATAACGTTGTTTTAATGACAACGAAACAGTTTGAGTTGCAAACGCTTAAGGACTCGACGCACGAATTTAGCTTCTTCAAGGACGACACAGGCGCCAAGCACCCGCGCCGCTTGTTATGTATCGACGAAAAGCCTGCGATGACCATATCACACAGAATAACGAGCCGTGAAATTAACGCGATGATCGACGACATTCGCGCCGTGAACGGTAAGGCTAACGCGAAAGTGAAACGACAATATAAACGTATTCGTGAGGCTATTATCAAGTTGCGCGATCACTTTGAGTCGGCCGACATTGAAAACGTGGAAGAGTTAGAGGCGGTTAACACGAGTTTTAAGATACCGCGTGAATTTTTGAGCCAGTTCTTGGCTATGTTCGATTACAACAAATTAAGCCAGTTACGAGCGCTTGAAAATATCATTACACGCGGCGGGCTGATGTCACTAGTAAATGGTACAACGATCATTCAAACAACGCATAAACTTCACTTTGACTGGACGCAATACAATACCTTCATATTAGACGGAACTGGACGCGTTGACCCGGAATATGACCCGGCCGAGTTTTACCTTGTCGAACCCGAGCATACGCCTAATTATAGCAACGTGACGTTTCATATTAACAACGATCACACACTATCAAAAGCGAGTTTATATGGCGACTTTGAGGCCGTTCCAAAAATCGCGGCTGAGGTACGCAAGATTGCGGAGGAACACGACGGCAAAACGCTAGTGGTTACGTACAAGAATTATATTGACGCGTTTCAAGGCGAGTTAAACGACCTTTTAGAAGCCGACGAGTTGCAACTCAAACACTTCGATAGTGGCCGCGGGTCGAACGCCTTTCGCGACATTAACAACGCGATCTATATAGGCCAGCTAAACAAAGGCGGCTTAACGTACCCAAGCCAAGCACAAGCAACGGTGGGCGATCGTGAGGGCTTAAAACTAGACCCAACATACAACGTCGGCAAAAATGGCTTGCGCTATAATGACCCGGTCGTAGAACAATACAAGCAACTTGATATGGCTGTGAACCTAGTTCAAGAAACTAATAGATTACGAGCTAACACGAAGGCGGAACCCGTTCACTTTTATATTTTTACTAAAAACGAGGACACCGTCAAACACCTAACGGAAAGTTACCCCGGTTGTGAGATTGAAACATTTAACACATCGCAAAAATTAACTGGCAAAAAGACGGCCGAGGACAATATCCGCGCTTATTTCGAAAAAATGAAACCGGGTGATTCTGTTAAACAATCGGAAATCTATAAAGAGTTAGACATTGATAGAACGACATTTCACAAAGCTATTCAAAAAGAAAGTATGCAAAAATTCATCGAAAATCAAAAGATAAGCAAAGTCAAAACGCGCTTCATCAAAGGCGGTGGTGAATAATGTCACGCGCTACCGACTGCGTTAATGACGTTCGACGATGGTGGTTTGAGCAGGACAAGCACGACCCACCGGCCGACCGCCGCGCCGAACTAGTTGACGCCAAACTCGAGGACTTGTTCGAGCAAGATTACACACTGGCTGAGTTGCAAAGCTGGACGATGCTTAATCCGAAAACCGAGCGAAAGGAAAAGTTGCGCCGAGTGCCCGTTATCGAAGTGCTGACGGACTTTATTCTCGAAACGCCCCAAGTCGCCGAGCGCACGGCCGAGTACCCGATCTATAACGCAACCAAGCAAGCCCGAGCAGGCCAAGCGCGCAAAGCCAACGAGGTCACGTTACATGACGTCGAGCCTGCCGCGCCGAGCCTTGCGCAAGCAAACGACTTAAGCCATCCGCTTGACCTACACGCCACGCTTGCGTTTTACCAGCGCAACCCAGCCAAGGCAGTTGATCGGTTTAAAGGGCGAGGGTACTCTGCGCAAGCTATCACGAAGGCGGTGGCCGACCTTGACTTGACACGTGTGCGTGAGTGCGAGCAATGCGGTGGTGCTTTTTACGCGCATGATTTGCGGCTACGGTACTGCAACATTATGCGCCACCCTTTGAAGCCTGCTTTTAATTATTGCGAATACGAGAAAATGAAAGAAAACGGCCGAAAATCGAAGAATGTCAAAGAAAAATGCCATGTATAAGTAGGCGCCATTTATTTTTTAACGCCTTTTTTAATAAAATTAATAATTGCGAAGGAGGGTTGCAAATGGACGCGGAATTTATTCGATTTGTTCGGTTGAAAGCTGACTTAACACAAGCTGAAATGGCTAGTTTAAGTGGCGTATCACAAGCGGTTGTCAGTTTAGTCGAACAGGGCAAGCAACCCATTTCACCAAAATTGCGACATAAAATATTAACGTTAATAGATAATGACTCAGAATTAATAGAACAATACCAACTATATAAAGAAACAGAGCTAAAAGCGCGTCAGTAGCATCACCACGACGGGCTTATTTTTATTTTAAAGGGGGGGACGAGGCGTGACGACTATTGAACCGAAACTATTCTTAAGCGTTCAGCGCCAAGAACAAGGCGTATTCGACGTCAACGTCAATATACGCGATCAGCAAGGCCACGTTATACACCGCGAAACGGCAACGAACCGCGGCGGCCTAGCCGAAGTGGCGTATAGAACGTTAATCGAACAGGCGCCGACTATCGAAACGCTGGGCATCGCGGAAATGAAAGTGACGTCAGACGTGCCGTTTGTGCGTCATGAGCTACTTAACGCCAAGCAGGGCGACCGATCGGGCAGTCTAGCGCAATCAACGCTTAGCACGTACATGGAACACAATATCAACGTTGTATGAAGAGGAAAGGGGAGGCGACGCATATCAACGCGCACGTTTTACTGGCAATCGACCGAGGCACCGACGCAGTTGGCGCGAATATTAGTTTTAAGTGTGATGACGGCACGTTTTGGCTGTATAAAGTTGCGTCGATTTACACGAAAGAAGCCGACAGCATACGTCAAGCGTTCATACAGGCCGCGGTGCAAATACTGGCCGAACTGCCTGTCGACGTTGACGTGGTTTTCTTTTCAGCGCCGAACCGTTTCATGATTAACCGAAGCAAGCTACGTCAAAAGCTTGGCCACTTTGCGCCACACACTTATATGAATTTTACGCAGGTCAGAACGCAGTCAATAGACAAGGCGACTATGCACGATGTATATACGCTAAAATATGACGCGCTCGAGCGTCAAGCTAGTGTGATCGCGCTTATTGAAGAGAGGGGTGATGGCGCCAGTGACGAAAGGGAAGTATGCAACAGTTAGTTACTTCATTTTTCCAAATAGCGAACTTGAAGACGACTGGAAGATTAAATATAAGGTGTTTGATTTTATGACGATGGAGCTAAAAGAAGAAGGCATATCGTACTTAAATAATACGAGTTATGAGTTTGCGGCATACGTTGCGAAAAACAAGGCGTATGAACGTGCTCGAGAACTTGGATTTGACCAAGTGCAATCAATACTTACAAATACAGGGGGAACTAATTAATGAGTATGAACGTTAACATTAGACGGAACGAGATCAAAGAAAAAGCGTTTAATAAGCCGGGCCATTTAACCGAAGGCGATTTACAAGATGCTCAAGTGATCGCGAACAAAACAACTGGAACAAAAGACATCAGTTTATACAGACAAGTTAAGCGCGAGTTAGAGGGTCGTGAAAACGAAACTGACAACGCGAAAGGGGAAAGCGATAATGAAGTACAGTAAACAATTACAAGACCAAATTAAAAAGTTTGAAACGGAACTCGAAAAGGTGAACGAGAAAAAAGAAAAATCAGAAGCAAAGTTAAATGAACAAATTGACAAGGTTGCGCAACTAGAGCAACAGTTAAACGAAACGGAAGACGTTGACGAAAAGTTACAATTAGAGGAAGAACTCGACAAAGCCAAACGCAAACAAAAAATGCTTGCTGACGACGTAGCCAAGAAATCGACGTCTAAACAGTTGGACGAGCTTCGCAACGATATTATTGACAAGGCATCGAAAGAAATCAAGGCCCAGCGCGATCAATTTGCAAAAGAGGCCGTCAAGAAAATTAAGCAGGCGAACCATGAGCAACTCAAAGCCGCACGATCTATTCACGAAAATTACGAAGCAGGCGTAGGAGCACATGAAGACCTAGCCCGCAAACTTGGCTCGGATTACTTCAAAGTAACGGCAGGCGGCGACTTGATGATCGGTAACAAATACATCTACTCGCAAACGGTGCCAGTCGTTGAAATTGCGAGCGATAAGCAGTTATTGCGCGTGATGAAAGGCAAAGAACGTTATGACGTAACTGACGACGAAATTTAACAACGCAGTGTGACCGCCGCCCCGCTGGCACCGCGATTAAGCAAGCGGGAGGGGCTGTCGTGTCCATTGCGTAGGGGGCTTCGCCTTATTGGCTTGGCGATGGCTTTCCGATTGTTTAAAGTGTTTTGATTGATATTATAGCCATTCGGCCTGTCGCACGTGTTGCGGCGGGCCTATTTTTTTAGGAGGGACGAATAACTATGACGCAAGCTGAAGCTGAACTAATATTACCGCGCCAAGCGCGCGACGAGCGGCTGAAAATGTTACGCAGTCGAGCGCGTGACTTGGCTAAAATTGTCAAGCGCGGCGAAACGCAGTACGAGCAAACACTGCGCAACGTTCACGCTGAAATAGAGAAACTGGCCGACTTAAACGCGGCCGAGGACGACGTGGCGGTGTTTGCATACCGCTATTTTAGCGACGAACAAAACCCCGAAAACGGGGCGGAGAACATTATTCGAAACGTAGCGCCGGACGTGCCACACGAAGCGATCGACGAGGTTGCGCCGATACACGCGGATATGTACGACATGATTAATAAGTCGGTGCGCTCCAAACGCGGCGGCCAGTACGTTATTGCCAGCCCACGCGGCCATGCTAAAACGCAAATCGTGGCCGTTATAAATACGCTTCACGCGCTGTGCTATCGCCGCAAACGTTACGCGTTGCTATTGTCGGAAACGGATAGCTTATCGAAAAAGATCGTGGCCAGTATTGCGAACCAACTCAAGTATAACGCCAAGCTACGTGCCGACTTCGGTGAGTTGCTTCACGTTGAAAAGTTGCGCAACCGCAAGGACAGCGACGAACATTTTATCACGACAAATGGCGTGTTAGTTGAAGCTAGTTCGAGCGGTAAGCAGTTGCGAGGCAAGACGCACAACGGACACCGACCCGACTTGATTATTTGCGATGACTTAAGTTCGTTAAATAATGAAGCGACTGAAAACCTGCGCAATCAGTTGCGGGAATGGTTTAATACGGTGGTTGAGCCGTTAGGTGACGAGTCGAGCGACTTATTTTTCATCGGCACAATGGTAACGCAGAGTGGGCTATTATCGCACATTTTAAGCCGAAAAGATTTTAAGCGAACATTTCATAAAGCGATCATAAACGAACCGAAAAACAAGCAATTATGGGCCGACTGGGAGAACCTTTATATATCCGAGGACGACCAGCGCCCTGCCGACGAGTTTTATGAAGCCAACCGCGACGCTATGGAAGAAGGCGTATTGTTGGCGTGGCCGCGCCGCTGGACGTATCTCGAGTTGATGGAAATTAAGATCAACCGCGGCCGGCGCGCGTTCGCCAGCGAATATATGAACGAAAGCATGGCCGACGACGAGGCGGTGTTCAAGCCGGACGACTACACGTACTACCGCCAGCCTTATCCGAGCCGGCCGAACATTCTCGAGTATGATGGCAAGTACGTTGACGTTAATAAAATGCGCATTGTTGGCGCGTGGGACACAGCGCTAGCCGGCACGCACCGAAGCGCACAGAACGCGTTTGTAACGATCGCAAAGGACGACGAAACAGGGCGAATGTTCGTGTTGGACGTGCTCGCAACGCATGACCAGCCGCGCGAATTTATACCGCAAATTTTACAGCGGATAGCGGACTATGACCACGAAATTATCTTTACGGAAGGCATTGGCGCATATCGTGAGTTCGGCGAACAGTTGGCGGACACGGCGCGCCGCAACGGCTTTTTGACAACGCAATTTAAGAACATTACGACACATGGCCGCGCTAATAAGGCGGGACGTATCGAGGAACTGGCGCCAATGTTTTATAATAAGTCGCTGATTTTATCGGAAAAGCACCCGCAATTAATCGAACAATTACGCGGTTATACGGGCAAGAAGCGCGCGACTGAGCTGGTCGATATTCTCGACGCGCTAGTCATGGCGGCTAGTCACGTTTATAAACGCAAGAAACTGAAACCGATGGCCAAGCCGGCCGGGTTTTAGACGCAATCAACGAAGGGAGGAAATGCGATATGACAGACAAACCGAAAGACCTAGAAAAAGCGCCAAAGCCTGCCGAATTAGCTAACGGTGAACTGACAGTTACGACACCAAAAGGCGATTATCAGCTAAACTCAACCGAACGTTACGCGGCGGCACTCATGGCGCAAAATGACATGAATTTGAAGGGTAATCGCTTGTCGATCGGCGAACTGGCCGACGCGGTTGACATTAACGTCAGAACGCTTTACAACTGGCGTAGTAACCCCGAATTTCAGCGCTATCGCAACGACATCGTAACCCTTGCGCTAGACGATGCGCAGGCCAAAGCGGCAGCTCGCTTGATCGAGATGGCGGAAGGCAAGCACACCGGCACGCCGAGCATGAAAGCGATCGAGTTGGTGTTCAAATTGAACGGCAAGTTAAGCGACAAGCACGAACACTATTACAACGGGCCACAGCAAAACGAAAAAGTGGACGTGCAAGATTTAGACGATATTATCGAGCAATATGCCGACGAAGGCGACGGCAACGACGGAAACACGCGCGACGAGTCCTAACGGGCTTGTTGCGCCTTTTTTTATGCGCAAAAGTTGGCGATTATTTACAATATACTTGCAATTCGTAAATAAGTTGGGTAAAATGTACTCAACGCAATTAGTAGCTAGGAAGTAACGTTATAAACAATCGTTTTGAACAGAAACGACCGTGTTGAATTTTTGATAATCGCCGGCAAATCAACGTTAACCCAACGTTAAAGTAGGCGAATGAAACAGCGGCGGGTTCACGATCGATAACCCGAATGCCATTGTATCATGCGGTTGTGGCTCGTCATTCAAAGCACCGAATGTGGAAGGCCAACCGGAGAATTGTTAACGAAATAAAAATCTGCGCTTCTCGATGACGAGAAGCGCAATTTTTTTAGTTAAACATATGCGTTGAATGTTTAGGCTGAACACGTGCGTTAGGGTCGATACGTGCCATAGCATTATTGACGGCAGTAGGCCCTTCGCCGAAACCTGATGCAATTAATTTCACTTTACCTGGGTAAGTAATAATGTCTCCAGCACCGTAGATGCCTTCAATATTCGTTTCCATACGTGTATTAACAAGGATATCATTTTTCTCGATTTCTAAGCCCCAATTTTTGATTGGGCCAAGTTGTGAAATAAACCCATAGTTCACAATTAAATCATCGATATCAATATCCATCGTGTCTTCAGATTTTGTTTTTTGCAAGGTGACTCGTTCAATCGCTTCATCACCGTGTAATTCAATAGGTGAATAAGGCGTTAAAATATTAACGGACGATTCATTTAGTTGTTCCACGCTATGTTCATGGGCGCGGAACTGGTCGCGTCTATGGACGAGATTGACTTGGTTGGCAATCGGCTCTAACATTAACGCCCAATCAACAGCTGAGTCGCCGCCGCCACAAATCATAATGTTGCGATCGCGGAATGCTTCTAAATTCGTAATGTAATAATGTAAATTGTGCTCTTCGTATTGGTCGATGCCGTCTAGTTTTAATTTACGTGGTTCGAATGCGCCGTTACCCGCTGTAATAATAACGGATTTCGCATAAAATGTATCTTTATCCGTCGTTAATTTGAATAAATTGTCCTCTAATTTATCAATGGATTGAACGGCATGATCTAATGTGATTGTCGGATTAAATGGTTTGACTTGTTCGTATAAGTTATCAATTAATCCTTGTCCCGTTACTTTAGGAAAGCCGGCTACGTCATAAATATATTTTTCAGGGTAAAGGGCTGTTAACTGACCACCAATGTGTGGCAAACTTTCGATGATTTGCACGTCAGCTTGCCTTAATCCACCATAAAATGCTGTGAATAAACCGACGGGACCAGCGCCAATAATAGCTATATCTCTAACTTCTTCATTCATATATAATCCCCCACATGTTATTTCAAAAATAAATCGTTCGCACACCGATAAATATTATAACATTCGACACATCAATTGATAAATGTTTTGCAAGTATTGGGGAAAGATACGATAAATTATCTGAATGATTAGAAATCGTTCTAAGGGTTGAAAATCTCTGTGAAACGTTCTAAGATTATATTTAGGTGAGTTTTACGTTTTTATGACAATTTCTACGTCAATACGTGAATATTTTCACAAAGTATCGTTAAATTTCACAATCAATTTTAAAATTATTGGGATGGATGTGATGTAAATGAACAAACCGAGTATTGTTGTTTTAGGTGCTGGTTACGGGGGCATTATGACGACAACAAAACTACAGAAAATGATTGGTGACACGGAAGCGGACATTACATTAGTTAACAAACACGATTATCATTATCAAACGACGTGGTTACACGAAAATGCGGCTGGTACGTTACACCACGATCGCACGCGTCTTCCGATCAAAGATGTCGTTAACTTTAACAAGGTTAACTTTGTACAAGACACGGTTGTCTCTATTGATCCTGACAACAAAGTGGTGAAGTTAGAAGATGGCGAGCTTACATATGATTATCTTGTCATCGGGCTAGGTTTTGAATCAGCGACGTTCGGTATTGAAGGACTGGGTGAGAATGCGTACATGCTTAATAACATTAATAGCGCGCGACGCATTCGTGACTTAATTGAGTATAACTTTGCTCAATATAATATTTATAAAGAAGATCGCCAAGACTTGATCACTATTGTCGTTGGTGGTGCTGGTTTTACAGGTATTGAACTAGTCGGCGAATTAGCGAATCGTATTCCGGAGCTATGCCAAGAATACGATGTGGACCCAAGCAAAGTCCGTTTGTTAAACGTTGAAGCAGGACCAACTGCATTAGCAGGGTTCGACGAGGAATTAGTGGAATATGCGATGAATCGTCTTGAAGAAAAAGGCGTTGAATTCCGCCTTAACACAATGATTAAGTCTTGTAGTGAAAATGGTATCATTGTTGAAAAAGACGGTGAACAAGAAGAAATTGCTTCTAAAAACGTCATTTGGGCAGCTGGTGTTCGCGGTAATTCGATCGTTGAGGAATCTGGTTTTGAAGTTGGACGTGGCCGTGTAGCGGTACGTCAAGACTTACGTACTCCTGATTATGACGATGTATTTGTTGTTGGCGATTGCGCAGCATTTTTCGAAGAAGGTGCTGAACGACCGTTCCCACCAACAGCACAAATTGCGATGCAAATGGCTGATACAGCCGCTCATAACTTGAAGCAGTTAGTGAATGGACAAGATGAACTAGAAGGTTTTGAGCCGGATATTAAAGGAACTGTCGCGTCATTAGGTCATACAGATGCGATCGGTGTCATCTTTGACGATAAAAAACTTTATGGCCGTTCAGCTTCTATTATGAAGAAAGTCATCGACAACCGTTATTTACTCAAACTCGGTGGCGTCGGCTTATTGCTTAAAAAAGGTAAACTCGATATGTATCACTAAACCAAAAAGGCAGCGCTCAGCTGCCTTTTTTCTTATGGTTCCCTTAATTATTAGATAATCTCTTAAGATTGTTAGACAATATCTTTAGATTGTCTAACAATCGTCTTGAATGGTTCAATATTTAACAAATTTGTGTCGCTCGAGCAAGGTTATTACTCATGACGTCCGTTTGTGATAAAATTGGTGTGGTTTTAAACAAACGTCTAATATTAAGGCGTTGTCGATTATACAGGAGGCACCGATTGTCATGGGTATTGTGCAAATGTTTGTATTATCAGTATTATTCTTTGTGTTGTTTTTCGGAATAGGATTTATTTTAAATATGTTACTTCGGTCAACGTGGGTAATGGCGATCATTTTTCCGATTGTCGTTGTGTTGATTGTAGATGATGTCTCAATGACGAGCTATTTCACCCAACCAGGTGAGGCATTTCCAGCGTTAGTAAATGACTTAGTTAATCTTCAAGTCGTCGATATGGTCATTTTAACTATCGGTTTTATTGGAACGATTGTATCGGGGATCGTTATTCGAATTTTACGTGCAAAAGGCTATCAAATGTTTTAAATATTATCGTCAATGTATAAAAGTTTCTTATTATGGTAACGCTTTGTGGCAAAGAGGTGTTGAACATGTGTTACCAAATAAGAAACTTTTCTTTTGTATTCGTAGGGGCGGTAATTATTATGAGCGTTCTTGCGATCGTGCCAATGAATGAAGATATGAAAACAAGTCAACGCATGAAAACACAAACAATCTCATCGTTATCAAACAAACATATGTGGCACGTGAATAAACCAAATAATGAAGCGGTTGAATTAGCGAGTTATCAAACCGATAAACGTAGTGAAGTCGCGTTTCGTCAGTTTCCAAAACGAACCGTTGTTGCCACTGGTTATACAGCAGGTTATGAATCGACTGGTAAAACAGAAGACCATCCCCAATATGGTGTGACCTATTCCGGTTTGCCAGTACAACGCGGTGATATTTCGACCATTGCAGCGGATTTAACTGAATTTCCATTAGGGACGGTTTTGTATATACCCGATTATGGCTATGGTATCGTCACAGATATTGGCGGTGCGATCGAAGGGAACAAAATAGACCTTTATTATGAAGAAGTCGAGGATGTT
Organism: Alkalibacillus flavidus; assembly: GCF_040545925.1. Classification (NCBI taxonomy): domain Bacteria; kingdom Bacillati; phylum Bacillota; class Bacilli; order Caryophanales; family Bacillaceae; genus Alkalibacillus; species Alkalibacillus flavidus. Next base: position 40,888 of record NZ_JBEPMX010000008.1, on the reverse strand, counting down.
TATCGTGAATGGGGTAAACGTGAAGTTGATGTGTATGTGATTGAAAAAGGCGAAGGATCAGTCACAGCATCTGATATACAAGCGTGGGAACAAGCCATTACGGATGAAAGTATTCCTGTAATGAATACAAATTAGCCCTCTTACCTAAGTAAGAGGGCTTTTTTTATAGAACAAAACTATAGATTGCAATTGCGAGTAGAATACCGGTCACTGCACCGAAAAAGACTTCAATTGGTTGGTGTCCGAGCAATTCTTTTAATTCTTTTTGTTTTTCGTGTTCTTCTTTTTGTTGCCATTGAATGGCCTCATCCACAATGCGCTGCACGTCTTTAACGAGTTGGTTCAAAATCGTTGCGTGCTCGCCTGCATGGCGTCGAATACCTGTCGCATCGTACATAACAATAATACTTAGGACACATGAGATTGCAAACAATGGTGAGTCAAGTCCGTGTTCAATGCCGATCGCCGTTGTAAGAGAAGCAACAGCGGCAGAGTGGCTACTCGGCATTCCACCAGTACTAAACGCTAAGCCGAGATTAATTTCACGTGAGGCGATGTATTGAATCGGAATTTTAACCACTTGGGCAAAAATAACTGCAAACAATGCAATCCATAGAGGGGTGTTCTGAATAAGCTCAATCATGGTCAGCCGTCCTTTCTTCCTTGTTATCATCATACCCGAAAATCAACGTTTAAAAAACGGGTTTATCTAAAATATTTATTTCGAAATCCGAAATCTTTTGGTATGATAACGAGTGAGAAGATGGAGGGATAATCATGTTTAATACAACGAATCAAGCAATAACGAATCACGATACAGAAGCATTAATTATCGGGCTTTATGAAGCACCGAAAGAAACACAAACCGTTTATGAGACGTTGAATGATACATGGAATGGGCAACTCGATGAGCTTGTGAAATCAGGCGATCTTTCACACCAATACGGTAATATTTCCAAATTACATACGTTAGGTCAAATGCCTGCGCAGCGTCTTTATGTCGTCGGTCTTGGGAATCGCAACGACTTAACCGTTCATGGTGCACGGCAAGCGTTTGGCAAGCTATTTAAACAATTGGCAGAAGATCATGTTCATCATGCGAGTTTAGCATTAGCAAGTCTGGCATGTGATAACGCAACGCCATATGTCGAAGCGATCGGAGAAGCTCTTGCCATGGCGCCTTATCAATTAGAAACGTATCACACTGACCGGGAAGAAGACCGTGTGGATGTGACATCACTAACGGTTTTAACAGATGATGACTCTATTATTGAATCAGCTCAAACAGGTTATGCACTCGGAAACGGAGCAAACGTCGCTCGCCATTTAGTCAATCTGCCGAGCAACCTGTTAACAGCAGCTGATTTAGCCGTATTTGCTGAAAATATTGCGAACAAGCATCAATTTGAGATCGATGTATTTGATCGGGAACAAATCGAAGAACTAGGTATGGGGGCTTTGCTAGCTGTCAATCAAGGTTCTGAGGATCCGCCACGCTTTATTGTTATGCGTTATCAAGGGCTAGAGACGTGGGAAGCCCCAGTTGCATTAGTTGGTAAAGGCATTACGTTCGATACAGGTGGCTATTCATTGAAGGGGAAAGACGGCATTGTCGGGATGAAAATGGATATGGGCGGTGCTGCATCTGTGATTGGAGCGATGGATGCCATTGGTCACATTAAGCCGGAGACGAATATTATGGCGCTTATTCCTGCAACAGATAATATGGTGAGCCATAAAGCGTTTAAACCAGATGATGTGATCGTCTCGATGAGTGGTAAAACGATCGAAATTCGTAACACAGACGCTGAAGGGCGTTTAGCTATGGCTGATGCTGTGACGTATGCGAAACAACAAGGGGCCAGTAAGATTGTGGATATCGCTACATTGACTGGTGGTGTCGTCGTGGCATTAGGTGATCAAGTGACAGGGGCTATGACAAATAACGATGCTTGGTACGAAGAATTGGTCAATGCTGCTGATACAGAAGGCGAATTAATCTGGCAACTGCCTTATTATGACGTGTTCAAAAAACAAGTCGCAACGAGTCATATTGCCGATTTAAATAACTCACCAGGTCGTAAAGCGCATGCTGTCTTGGCTGGTGCCTTTGTCGGTGCATTTGCTGAAGACACACCGTGGGTCCATTTAGACATTGCTGGCACTGCAATGGCGGAAAGCGAACATGACCTCGGACCAAAAGGCCCAACTGGCGCTATGGCTCGAACACTAGCCAGAACATTGATGAATCAATAGTAAAAAGCCAACGTCTCTTCATTTATGAGACGTTGGCTTTTATTTATGAGTGTGCTGTTAATTGAATGTTGGCTGATTCGAGGCGACTTAATAGTTTAGGTAATAAGATCGCGGCCCCCATACATATAATAAAATCTTTGATGAAAAACGGTACCATAGCGATGATCCCTTGACTCATAGATAGAGGTGCTTCGACAATGAAATTAGTTGAAGCAACCATAAATGGAACACCAATACCGTAATTTGCGATTAAACCTGCTAGTGTCGCCAATAAATACGTTTTAATCGTCGGTTGATCGCTTCTTTCAACGATCCACCCGGTCACCCAAGCAATCGCAATAAATGATAATAAAAAGCCACCTGTTGGCATAATGAACGTTTGCGGTCCTGAAGACATTTCAGCAAATACAGGAACACCAGCTAAGCCGAGCAAAAGGTATGTAATGACTGCGTAACTCCCTAAACGTTTACCAAGCATAAGTCCTGCTAAAATCGTGAAAAATGTTTGTAATGATAACGGCACAGCACCAGCTCCGTATGTCACCTTTAAAAACGGGAACCAGATCGCAATATTTGCCCCGATCATGAGAAGAACGACGAAGACAGCGCCTAACGCCAATTCATAAGCTGAAAATCGTTTGTTCATTGTTTACCCTCCTTAATAGTAAGTTCACATTTAATATACAAAAAAGGCACTATAATTGTCAACGTAAATTTAATAATTGTGAACAATCGGCGCAAAAATTAACCCCACCTTTTATTAAAGGTGGGGGAGTTCGTTTATTTAATGGCTGCGTCTAACGCCACTTCAATCATGTCATTGAATGTTGTTTGACGTTCTTCTGACGTTGTTTCTTCACCTGTAATGATGTGGTCACTCACTGTTAGAACGGTTAGAGCTTCGCGGTTATATTTCGCTGCGATTGAATAAAGCGCTGATGTTTCCATTTCAACAGCAAGCACGTTGTATTCAGCAAGTTTATTGAATAGTTCCATCGCATTCTCACGGTAGAAAGCGTCACTTGTAAAGACGTTACCAACGCGTAAGTTTAAGCCTTGCTCTTCACCTACGTCGTAAGCTTTCTTAAGTAAATTGAAATCAGCTGTTGGCGCAAAATCGATTGTTCCGAATACGGTACGGTTTAATTGCGAATCAGTCGTCGCTGATTGTGCTAAAATGACATCACGTACTTGCACATCTTCTTGTAGCGCACCACAAGACCCAACGCGGATTAATTTTTGTACATCATACTCTTGGATGAGCTCATTAGCATAGATCGCAATGCTCGGAACGCCCATTCCTGTCCCTTGTACAGAAATACGCTCCCCTTTGTATGTACCTGTGTAACCGTACATACCACGAACTTCGTTATAACAAACGACATCTTCTAAAAAGTTCTCAGCAATGTATTTCGCACGAAGCGGGTCACCTGGTAGTAAAATTTTGTCAGCGATATCGCCTTTGTTCGCACCAATATGAGTAGTTGGCATATGTGTATCCTCCTTATTTCTTCTTACGATTTAAACCTATCATAAAAGCGACTGACAAACAATTTATAACTGTTCATTTAACGGAATTTTCACGAGTTATAATCATGTTATCGGCGAAAATGGTCGGATTATCAGCGATTTTTGAGAGTTTTTCAGCGAAATTTCAACATTAATCAGCGAAAATGGCAATCCTTTCGGCGAAACAACATCGTTTATCGGCGATTAGAATCGTAATAAAAAAGGTTTCAACCAAATGAGAGCACATTTGATTGAAACCTTTAATGTTATTGGTTATTGATCCATCACTTCGTTTAAAATGCTCATTTCTTCGTGATCGAGCAAGTTCTTGTTGATTTTACCTGTGACAGGTTTATTCATATTGGCTTCTAATTCGTCAACTTCATCGCTTTCGCCAATCATATAAATTTGTTCCCATTCACGCTCTTTTGCAAGTTTATCTAGCTTCGGTGCAATTGATTTATACCAGCGTGAACGATTCTCATCGAAGCGGTCGTCAAGCTCATCTTTCTTCGATGACTTCGCACCACCTGAGCCTAAATTAGAACCAGCTTGGTGTGGTCCTTGATGTTGCTTCCAGTCTTCTGTATCTAAATCTAATTCATAGAATACAGTATCATTTAATGAACCTAACGCAGCATCAATGATTTTGATGTGTTCTTTCTGTGTTAAAACAATACCCGTTTTCGGGAATGTCTCATGTAACTGCTTTAACTGATCTAATTTAGGTTCATCTTCCCAATAAAATTCGGTTTTAACTGGCATCTGTAGTCGATCAGCAAACCAAACATCGCCTTCACCTGTTGCGAAAATAACAACGCTCTTCTTCAAGTCTTGACGATTCTCCTCGATATAATTCTCGACCTTTTCTTTTACGGCCCAGAAGTTACGCTTTTCTTCGGAGCTGTCATCTTGTAGATACGTTTCGAAGTTATTTAAACCATTTTTCAAATGTATTTTCCATTCGCCACCTTGTTGATCTTGGTCAGACGGATCTGTATTTAAATACATTGTGAAAATTCGATTTGGTGATTCTGTTTGATAATGTTCTAGTTGATTTAATACTTTTTTGATATCCATGTAACCACTCCTTTTTTAGCGTATCTAGTAGTTCTTTTCCCAATAATGTTAAACTATAAACAAAAAAATTAATTATGGGAAAAAAGTTTTATAAAAAATGAAAGGCTGGAGATCAATGGAGAAAAAGTATCGAAACCTAAAAGTTGTGACGTTGACGTTGGCTGTTTGTTTAGGAATTATGATTGCTTACTACATTTTTTATATGAACCCGAAAAGTTCATGGGAGTTATATATGTCGATCAAATCATCAGACGATATAGAAGAAGTGGAAACGTTAATGTCTGATAGTGCGGATATTGAATTGCAAGAGAAAGACATTAACTATATTCAAAATCATGCTGAAGTCAGGTTGATGCAAATGACCGTGATTGATTTTCATGACAAAGCGTACTTGATCATGACTGATCCTAGTAACGACAGAATGGAAATAACAACGATTGAAGAATTGCCGAATGAGGTAAGAGAGACATTAATAGACAAGTTGCCTTAAAGCGGCCTTTCGATTTTGCCAAACCAAGTGATAGCGTTCAAAAGATGAATGTTGTATAATAATGGACAGTAAGTCATCAGTTGATCACTTGTTGACAAACTGTTGACATAAACGCGCATTTTTGAATTTATTTCAGGTTTAAACAAAATGGATGGATAGCTCTTAAACCTTGGTTTGAAGGGTTTCTGAGCTTTTGAAATCTAGATGCGTATATGGTTGAAAACTTCGGGGCAGGGTGTAATTCCCGACCGGCGGTGATGGCTGATGAAGCCTTAGTCCGCGACCCGCTTCAAGCGGTGGAGCTAGTGAGAATCTAGGACCGACAGTGATAGTCTGGATGGGAGAAGGATCAGATCGTTAATCCGGTTGTGAGAGTTAAAGGGGGTTAACGATTGAAAGACGAACAATTTTATATGCAACATGCGATTGAATTAGCTAAGCTAACCATTGGCCAAACACGTCCAAACCCTTCTGTTGGCGCCGTTGTAGTGAAAAACGGTGTCGTCATAGGAACAGGTACGCATATGCAACCAGGAAAGCCGCACGCTGAAGTGTATGCGCTTCAGCAAGCAGGTGACCAAGCGCAAGGTGCGACGATGTTTGTGACGTTAGAGCCGTGTTCGTATTACGGCAAAACACCACCTTGTGCCAAAGCGATTATTGATGCAGGTGTAGATAAGGTTTACGTGGCGACATTAGACCCTAACCCGAAAGTCGCAGGGACTGGGGTGGCTTGGTTACGTGAAGCTGGTATAGATGTAGAAGTGGGTGTTTTAGAAACAGAAGCCCAACATATTAATCAAACATTTTTTCATTATATGAAACATCAAAAGCCATTTGTGACCCTTAAAACGGCTGTGTCGATGGACGGGAAAACATCGGCGAACAGTGGTGACAGCAAATGGATTACGAGTGACGAAGCAAGACATGATGTCCACACGGAAAGACATCGACATGACGCCATATTAGTTGGCAGTCAAACCGTTTTACGAGATGATCCTCATTTAACAACCCGTTTGCCCCACGGTGGATTAAACCCAACACGTATCATCCTCGATACACATTTATCGATTCCATTAGACGCGAATGTTTTAACAGACGAAGAAGCCCAGACGATTATTGTTTGTGGTCAACAAGCCGATGTAGCCAATGAGAAGCAAATAAATGCCATAGAACAAGCAACCGTTTGGCGTATGGAGTCAGAACGCATTGACTTAAATGATGTGTTAGAGCATATGACTAATGCCAAATTAATGAGTGTTTACGTTGAAGGTGGAGCGACAATCCATTCCGAATTTATTCAACACCAATTATTTGATGAAATTCATTTATATATGGCACCGAAATTAATCGGCGGCGAGCTGAGTAAGGTGTTTTACAATCAACTTGGGTTCGACTATGTCGATGATGCTGTAGCGATAACGTTTTCTAGCGTCGATCTTATTGGTCCAGATATTAAAATTGTCGCTAATCCAAGACGTGAGGAGGGCGCATAATGTTTACGGGAATCATAGAAGAAGTAGGGACGATTCAATCGATCCAACAAGGTGCTGAGTCGCTTCAGTTAACGATTCGAGTTAAAGAGATAACGCAAGATGTCCAGTTAGGCGATAGTATTTCAGTAAATGGGGTCTGTTTAACCGTAACGGATTTCACGGACACGTCGTTTAATACCGATGTGATGCCTGAGACGTTTCATCAAACTGCGTTAAAAGGGCTAAAACAAGGATCAACCGTTAACTTAGAACGTGCCATGCCAGCGAATGGGCGGTTTGGTGGTCACTTTGTCTCAGGTCACGTCGACGGCGTTGGACAAATCACAGGTCGTGAAACCCATGATAATGCCGAATATTTTTATATTGATGTTGGCGATGATTTAGCGAAATATATGATGTTAAAAGGGTCTGTTAGTATTGATGGGACGTCGCTTACGATTTTCGGTATCCAAGATGGGCTATTAACCATTTCGTTAATTCCGCACACTCAAGATGCCACGATATTAACATCAAAATCGACGGGCGACCTCGTCAATATCGAGTGTGATATGCTTATGAAATACGTGTATCAACTAATGGTTCCGACTGATGCGACCAAACAGCAAGGTGTATCACTTGATACGTTACGAGAAGCGGGTTTCTTAAACGAATAGGAGGGGCAACATGTTTGACTCAATACACGAAGCGATAGAAGACTTAAAGCAAGGCAAAGTCGTCATTGTCGTTGACGATGAAAATCGGGAAAACGAAGGGGATTTTGTCGCGCTCGCTGAACACACGACGCCGGATGTCGTCAATTTTATGGTAAAAGAAGGACGAGGCTTACTGTGTACGCCGATCACACAAGACAAAGCCGATCAAATTCAACTTGAGATGATGGCAGACGTGAACACGGACAGTCATGGTACTGCATTTACGGTAAGTGTTGATCATGTCGAAACAACGACAGGCATAAGTGCAGCCGAACGTTCTAAATCAATTATGCGTTTGGCAGACGATGATATTGTACCGACGGAATTTAAGCGACCGGGACATATTTTCCCACTTATTGCGAAAAATGGTGGCGTTTTGCGCCGTGCCGGACATACGGAAGCAGCTGTAGACTTAGCAACATTAGCAGGCGGGGAACCAGCTGGTGCGATTTGCGAAATTATGAACGAAGACGGCACGATGGCACGCGTCCCAGAGTTACGCGAATTAGCTGATGAACACGGTTTAAAACTGATTACAATTGAAGATTTAATTAAATATCGCCGTAAACACGAAAAACTTGTTACACGCGAAGTAGAAGTGTCATTACCGACATCATATGGCGATTTTAGAACAGTCGCTTATACGAATGATATTGATGGTCGTGAACATGTCGCACTCGTTAAAGGGGATATTGATCCGACTGAACCGACGCTCGTCCGCGTACATAGTGAATGTTTAACAGGGGATGTGTTCGGGTCTAACCGTTGTGACTGTGGACCGCAATTAGAAGCGGCGTTAACGCAAATTGAAGAAGCGGGCAAAGGTGTCTTATTGTACATGCGCCAAGAAGGCCGTGGGATTGGTTTATTGAACAAACTTAAAGCCTATAAACTACAAGAAGAAGGTTATGACACAGTTGAGGCTAATGAAAAATTAGGTTACCCAGCTGATTTACGCGATTACGGGATTGGCGCACAAATTTTAGAAGACTTAGGCGTTTGTAAAATGAAATTACTCACTAACAATCCACGTAAGATTAAAGGGCTTTACGGTTATGACTTAGAAGTCGTCGACCGCGTCCCTTTAGAAATGACACCGAATAAAGATAACGAAAAATATTTACAAACAAAACGTGATAAATTAGGACATTTATTTTAAATCGAGGAGGCTATTAACATGAAAACATATGAAGGCAATTTAGTGGCTAGCAATTTGAAAATTGGGATTGTGGTTGGTCGTTTTAACGGGTTTATTAATGAAAAGCTATTAGACGGTGCGTTAGACGGGCTGAAACGTCATGGTGTGAATGAAGATGATGTTGAAATCGCTTGGGTGCCAGGCGCTTATGAAATCCCATTAGCCGCAAGAAAAATGATCGAGCATGGCGATTATGATGCTGTCATCACACTTGGCACTGTTATTCGTGGCGCGACACCGCACTTTGAATACGTGAGTGGAGAAGTTTCTAAAGGCGTGTCATCTGTCAGCATGGATACAGGCGTACCAGTTATCTTTGGCGTCTTAACAACCAATACGATTGAGCAAGCGATTGAACGTGCAGGCACGAAAGCTGGCAACAATGGCTACGGTGCAGCCATGAGCGCGATTGAAATGGCGAATTTATTACAGTCTTTTAAAGGCTAATTGTCAAAAAGCTGAAACATTCCATTATACGCATGAGCTTATGATTTGTTATACTGGATACAGTCGAAACAAAAAGTAGGTGCATGCGCTATGATGGAATTTCTTTATTTTCCTGAAGACAAATCAGCATATATTCCAGCTGTTTTAACACTGATTATTTTTACTGTGTTAGCGTTTATGTTTTTCAGGTGGATGAATAATATATCGAAGCGAGAACAGCAATCAATCGAAGAACGTTTTCCAGAAGAGATGAATGTACAAGAATCGAAGCCGTCGCGCCAAGATTCATAACGTTTAAATCCATTTTATTCTAACCATACTAACTGATGAGGTGGTTATGAATGAAATGGATTTTTTTATGTTTTGTCCTATTTTTATCAGCTTGTCAACAAAGCCCTAGTGTCTATAAAGCGGATGTCGTAAATGGTGATTATGATCCGATTGGTGAGGCGACGTTAACTGAAGATGCTGAAGGTGTGAATGTCAAAGTAGAAGTTGTAGGGTTATCACCAGGTTTTCACGGCATTCATTTACACGAAACACCGACTTGTGAAGGGCCCACATTTGAATCAGCAGGCGGCCATTGGTCAGATCAAGACAAAGCTAAACACGGGCTGATGCAGACAGAAGATCATCACATAGGCGATATGCCGAATATGGAAGTCGATGCAAGTGGACAAGCATCGTATGAATATGTCGTCGAAGAAGCGACTTTATTAGATGGTAGTGGTTCGCTTTTCAATGAAAATGGAGGAAAAGCATTAATCATCCATTCTGGTCAAGATGATGGGGTTAGTCAACCAGCAGGCGATTCAGGTCAACGTGTGGCTTGTGCGGAAATAACGAAAGATAAGAAAGATGAAGAAACAGACAATCCAGCTGAGGATGTGTCGGAGGAAGAAAAAGAATAATATAATAGAGGCTGCCATTATAAAATGTGGCAGCCTCTATTTAACCATTAATTAAACGTTTGAATGAGTCGTTCAACTCCATCCTCAACCATCGATCGTGGACATGCAATATTCATTCGCATGAATTGGTCACCGTGTTCTTCGCTGAAACTTTGACCATCGTTTAAGCCGAGTTTCGCTTCGTGATTGAGCTTCTGTTTAATGTCTTCATGGCTTAATCCAGTCTCAGAAAAATCAAGCCAAATTAAGTAAGTTCCCTCTGCGCGGACGGGTGTGATCGGCGTATCTTGTAATTGTTCTTGCAAATAATTGAAATTGCTTTCTAAATGCTCAATTAATTCCTCTAACCAAGGTTCGCCATGCTGATAAGCCGCTTCCATCGCTGTATAAGCTATGGTATTTAGCATAACAATTCCTTGTTTCATGAGTTGTGTATCAAGCGTTTTTTTCGATTCTTCATCAGGGCTAATCGTAAATGATGCTTGTAAACCGGCGATATTGAATGTTTTAGATGGTGCCATCATCGTAAATGTTAAGGCTTGAATATCGTCGTTTAAGCTTGCAATGGGGTTATGTTTTGATCCTGAGAAAATAATATCGCTATGAATCTCATCTGAGAACAAATAGACGTTGTATTTAACACAAAGGTCAGCTAATTGTTTGAGTTCATCTTCAGTCCAAACGCGTCCAACAGGATTATGTGGACTACATAAGATGAACGCTTTAGCCCCTTGTTTGAACTGTTCCTCAAGTTGTTCGAAATTTATTTTGTATGTACGATTATCGTAAATAAGTGGATTTTCGACGATCGTACGATTATGATTTTTTACGACTGAGAAGAATGGTGGGTAGACAGGCGGCTGAATGACGATGGCATCCCCTTCTTCAGTCATCGATTCCACTAACGCGTGTAAAGCTGGAATGACACCAGGCGAGAATGAAATAAGGGATTGGTCGATATCATAATCATAACGCCGTTTGACCCATTGTTGAATCGTCGTTAATAATGCGTCATCGTGTGTTGTGTATCCGTAGATGTTATGCTCAGCACGTTTCATAATCGCATCTTGAATGGCTTGTGGAGCTGGTAAATCCATATCAGCGACCCACATAGGTAAAACATCATCACGTTCGAATAATTTGTCTCTTAATTCATATTTAACTGCGCGGGTATTTTCTCGATTAATCTGTTGATTAAAAGATGTCAAAATGAATCCCTCCTCAATACTATCTTACACCTAGACCTTATTTTAAAGCAAAAAAAAGACAAAGCGAATTATCGCTTTGCCAAAAGGGGGAATACGAGAAAGTATTACAGTACTAGTAATAACCGTTTTTATAAAAATTAAACCTGTTTTAACGAAAAAATATAATTTTTTTGTAGAAAATTGTAGATATTTCTCGTAGAGAGTCATCGGCTATTTTTGAATAGGGGGTTAGCAATGTGTTAGAATACAAATCGGTAGAATAGATAAGCAGTAGGAGTTGTCGAGCATGACTATTCGAGAAGGCGATGTCATCGAAGGTGAAGTGACAGGGATTCAACCGTATGGTGCTTTTGTCAAAATTGATGACGATCGACAAGGCCTTGTGCATATATCAGAATTAACGCACGGTTATGTGAAGGATGTTCACGACCATGTGTCTGTAGGCGATAAAATTAAAGTTAAAGTCATGAATGCACAACCTAAAGAAGGAAAATATTCATTGTCATTACGGGCGATTCAGTCACGCCCACTTCATTCCAAAACGAAAGCTGAACGTATTCGTGATATGCAGCATAATCAAGATGAGAATGGGTTTAACATTTTAAAAGACAAGTTAAACGATTGGATAGAACAATCGAAGGACCGTGAAGAATCGTCTCGCCGATAGTGAAAAAGCCTCTTTATAGGGGGCTTTTTTTATATCTTTTACGTTCTATTTAAGGAATATTAAGATGTATATCTTTTGCGTCTGAGGTTATATTGCGACATAATAAACAAGTAAAGACATTGAAAGGAGTATTGATATGGAGAATTTCATCTTTCACAATCCAACGAAGCTAGTCTTTGGTCGCGGCCAATTAGAACAATTACCGAGCTTAATTCCTGAAGGGGTTAAACGGGTGCTTGTCACATATGGTGGCGGCAGTATTAAACGTAATGGTATTTATACAAATGTCATGAAGAAACTATCAGATAATGGATATGAAACATTTGAATTAGGAGGCATCGAACCTAACCCGCGTTTAGCGACGGTTAATAAAGGTGCTGATTTATGTAAAGAAAATGATGTTGATTTTGTACTCGCAGTCGGTGGCGGTAGTGTGATTGACGGTTCAAAAACAATCGCGTCAGCTGCTAAATACGATGGCGATGCATGGGATTTAGTAACGAAAAAAGCAACGCCACAAGATGCTCTTCCGTTAGGGACAGTATTGACACTAGCTGCAACAGGTTCCGAAATGAATGCTGGGGCCGTTATTACGAATTGGGAAACTAATGAAAAATACGGTTGGGGTTCACCGTTCTCTTATCCGCTATTCTCTATTTTAGACCCAGTTCATACGTATTCTGTTCCGAAAAACCATACAGTATACGGCATTGTTGATATGATGAGTCACGTCTTAGAACAATATTTCCACCAGCCAACCAATGCACCAGTACAAGATCGTATGGCAGAAGGTATTTTGAAAACGATTATCGAAACAGCGCCTAAGTTATTAAATAACCTTGAATCATACGAGTACCGTGAAACGATTATGTATGCAGGTACAATGGCGTTTAATGGTATGCTACAAACAGGTTATAAAGGCGATTGGGCAACGCATAATATCGAGCATGCGGTGTCTGCGGTTTATGATATTCCGCACGCAGGTGGCTTATCCATTCTATTCCCGAACTGGATGAAGCATAATTTAACGGTTAACCCTGAACGTTTCAAACAGCTAGCTGTTCGTGTATTTGGTGTTGACCCGACAGGTCAATCTGATGAAGAAATAGCGCTTCAAGGTATTGATCGCTTACGTCAATTCTGGTCATCATTAGGTGCACCGACACGTCTTGCTGAATACGATATTGACGATTCACAGCTTGAATTAATGGTTGACCGTGCGATGAAGCGTGGTCCATTTGGCAACTTCGCGACATTACACGATGACGATGTTCGTACCATTCTACGAAATTCTTTATAAGTTTCACGAAACGCCGGTCTACTTGATCGGCGTTTTTTCATTCATGAAATAAATTGTTTTGGGTCACACTAACAACAAGACTTTCTTAAATGAGGTGACCAACTATGAAAGAAATTGAATCAGGTATTCAAAATCAAGCTTATCCATTTGAAGATTTAGAAGCGATCTTGACGCGTTTTCAGTTTACAGTTGGCGGTAGCTGGGAGTATGACCATGCCTATTTTGACCGAAAACTCGCACGTAATGAAGAAGAATATGCTTTTTTACGGATTCCAGTCACGACAGAGATCGGCACAATCGGCGAAAAAGACGCCCACGTTAGAATTGGCACGCCATTTGTGTTAGTTCACCAATTTGAAGCGGGTAATGACCAACAAGGAATGTCAGGCAATATTCAAGCGAGTTTTAACCAGTTTCAATCGCCGGTTAATCCAGATGCAGACGGAGAAGAAGCCTATTTAGATGATGCTACTCGTGTTATTCATGACCTTGAAAATATGTTACTCCAATAATGGCTTGGTCGTAATTAATTTATCTTCTTCCTGTAACTGGTTGTCTGGGTCAGGATTGATCACAATGTCATCGTTCCGAATGTAACCGATTAATAATTTTCCGTGTTCTTTCGAGTTGATTGAAACGTCTAATACGGACTGATTAACCCATTTATCTTCAACAGTATGAACGATGAATTGCTGTTGCGATAGCAATGCCATGACATAATCAAATGCTGTCACATATTCATGTCCTGTTAGTTCGTGGTAAAACAGCGTACTTGTCGTTTCATTTGAACGAATGACTTCGGTTGCACCCGCACGTTCAGCATTCGCTTTTTGATTATCGGTTAAAATTTCGCTCAGGATAGGAATATCGTGATAAACACCGCGAACTGTTATGATCACTAAAATCGTATGCACATCAGCTTCTTTTTCGATTTTTGTTTGATCAGCCGTGACAATGACTTTTTTTGCTTTCGTGACGTTAGCGTCTTGCCACGTTTTATCGACTGTCGGGTCACCATGAATAAAGTGCACATTGGCGTGATTTACAGGGTCTTCGTCAAGTGTTTCGTCAATTAATACAAGGTCTGTTTGTTTGTCGAGTTGTGTTTGGATTAAGTCGATTAATCGTCGTGTTCGTTCGTTCCAACCGACAATAATATAATGATCATCTCCGTGATAAGCGACTTCTCCTTTTTTGTAATCGTCTTCTCGTTGAATTGCCCCACTCGACAGTGTCACCATATAAAAGGTTAAGAGCCCACCACCAGCTAAGATAAGTAAAATCGTTAACAACTGACCGATGATGGTTTGCGGAACATAATCACCGTATCCAACGGTCGCCCCTGTTATAAAAGCAAACCACACACCTTCAAACCATGACGTGAATTCGTTAGGTTCGACTAGATGCATCATGCTGCCAAAAATGAGCATGATCGTCAGAACGGTTAATAATAAACGTAAAAAGATCGGAATATGAAAATAAAAACGGACAAAACGATATAACATAGGCTCACTCCTTTTCTATGTCATATCCATTTTGTCCGTTAGACATCATTTTTATAATTCGTTTTCGTTTTCAATTGTAAAACGTGCAGTCGGCATCGCTTGCAAACGTTCTAAAGGAATGGGTTCACCTGTACGTTCGCAAATGCCGTAAGTGCCGTTATCCATTTTCGCCAAGGCGTGGTCAATTTCTTCTAATTGTTCTTTAGCATGACGAAACATCGTTAAATCTTTTTGGCGTTCATACAGTTCGGTCGCATTATCGCCAGGATGCTGGTCGTCTAAGGAATTTAATTCGCCAACAGATTCTTCAATTAGGGCTGGTAAATCATCTGCTTCTTTCAAACGTTCTTGAAGTTGCGTTCGTTCTTCTAAAAGGTCTTTCCGTAATTCGTCCCATAACGGATCGTACATCGAAACACCTCACTTATCTTTCCGTTCGACAACTCCAATCGTGCAACGTGACGTACATATCAATCGATCCTGTTCATCAGTGATTTGAATATCCCAAACCATCGTCATTCGGCCAATATGGATCGGTGTAGCTACGGCGGTCACCGTTCCTTCACGCATGCTTTTTATATGATTGGCGTTAATTTCAAGGCCGAATACATTGTAATGATTCGGATCCACGTTTAAATATGCCCCTAAACTTGCAGCTGATTCAGCGAGGGCAACCGAGGCCCCGCCGTGTAAAAAGCCCATTGGTTGATGCACAGTTTCATTAACAGGCATCGACAGGATAACACGTTCTTTCGCTGACTCTTGGATGTCGATCTGTAATGTTTCAAATAATGTATGACGAAGATCCATCGTCATCCTCCTTTATTACAATGTCCGATTACGTGAGTCGATATACGCTATTAAAATAACCAAGTTGTGATATGATCTAAAATAAAACTTAAGCCGAATAAGACGCCTACAATGGTGTTCGTTTGGGCTGTGTATTTCATAGCAGGCATCATTTCAAGGGGTGTATCATTTTGTTTAAAGGTTTGATAAGCGTTATAGGCTTTAATGGCACCTAGCCATGTCAATAATCCCCAAATTGGCATAATACCTAAAGCGATATAAACGACAGGTAACAGTAAGGCTGTCAGGAAAAATGCGGCGAGTAATCGAATTGCATGGCGTCGTCCGACTAAGATTGCCACGGTTTTACGGCCATTTTCCTTATCGCCTTCTAAATCACGGATATTGTTTGAAAGCATAATCGCGCCGATTAAAATGGCAGCTGGAATTGATAATAAAATAATGTTTGTCGTGATGACGTCCGTTTGAATGAAATAACTTATCCCAATAATGACAGTCCCCATAAAAAAGCCTGAAAACAATTCACCGAATGGCGTATAGGCGATTGGATAAGGGCCGCCTGTATATAAATAGCCAAATACCATGGAAATAACACCAATGACTGCGATCCAAAATGTTGTTTCAAAACAAATATAAAACCCTAAAATGACTGCAACGCCGTAAAATATAAAGGCTAAATTGCGAACTTGTTTCGGTGGGATGCCGTCACGCACAATCGTTCCACCTATTCCGACTGAGTCTTCGGTGTCCAATCCTTTGACGAAATCGTAATATTCATTAAACATGTTTGTTGCGGCTTGAATTAAAATCGAAGCGATGAGCATCGCAAGAAATAACCCGATGTGAATGGACGTGACCATACTTGCTGCTGCGGTTCCGATCCAAACAGGGATGAATGAAGCAGTTAAGGTATGAGGTCTTAACATGCGCCACCAAATTTGAAAGCCTGATTTTTCCCCTAATGCGTCTTGCACAGATTGTTGAGTCATGGTTTTCCCTCTTTCCTTTTTTGCATACTAAAATAAGTTTAGAGAATGGGGTAATATGTGTCAATTAGCTTGGATTGTGTAATTCTTGTCGTTTTCACGAAAAAGTCATAAAATAGTAACTAGGCATGTGTTTTTGATATGTTGGTTGAACCATTATTGGAGGCAACGTTTATGATAAAAACAGACCGTGTTTCTTTAGAAGCACAACTGAATCAATTGTCGTTTTTAAATTTAGAAAACGATCCATATATTGCAATTATACAAGAAATCGATCCCGTCGATCCGATTGACGTTTATGCTCATTATAATCACAAAAAAGGTGAACGGTTTTATTGGTCGAATGCAAATGGAGATACGACATTTGTGGGGGTCGGCGTGTGTGATGAATTAGCTGTTCATGCAACGCCACAACGATTTGAAGCGATGCAAGCTGAAATCGATAAACGCCGTCAGCGCATTCATGTATTAGGTGATGAAGTTGATGGGACAGGCCCGATTTATTTTGGCGGTTTTTCCTTTTTTAATCAGCCGCACAAAGAAGAGTGGCAATCATTTCAAGAAAATTATTTTGTATTGCCGAAACAATTATTAACCGTCAAAGATGGTCGGTATTTTGTGACGTGTCATATGAAGTTGGACGAGGAAAGCACTGTCGCTAATATTAAAACGTTTGTTGAACAACAATTACGTGAAATTGATGCGGTTCAACCGTTCCGAAAGCAGCAAAGTCATCGTGACGCGATACGTGACCCGTTGACATACGTTGAATGGGAACAATTAATTGAATCCGCTGTTGCACAAATTCAATCATCGCCTCTCGATAAAGTGGTGTTAGCTCGTGAAGTTGAAGCGATATTTGATGAGCGGATTGCTTTAGAAGATGTCTTACACGTGCTAACAGATAATCAACAACATAGTTACGTGTTTGTGATGGAACAAGGTGAGGATGCGTTTATCGGCGCAAGTCCTGAGCGATTGGTATCTGTTGAGCAAAACATAATCTACTCAGCTTGTTTAGCAGGAACGACGAGTCGTGGTGAAACACTTGATGAGGATGATTTAAAAGCTTGGCAATTATTGCATGATGAGAAAAATCTAGAAGAGCATCGGTACGTCGTTAAAATGATAGAACAAGCAGTACAACCACTTTGTGATAATTTGGATGTGCCAGATGATCCGGTGATTTATCCGTTAACAACTATCCAGCACTTATATACGCCTGTGAAGGGTGAGTTAACTAAAGGTGTTTCATTGTTTGATGTGTTAAGTGTTCTTCATCCTACACCTGCTTTAGGAGGTGAACCGCGTCAAGAAGCGATGGCATTTATTGAGTCGAACGAGCCGATTGAACGCGGTTGGTATGCTGCGCCAATCGGTTGGTTCGACCGTCATTTGAACGGGGAATTCGCTGTAGCGATTCGGTCTAGTTTAGTGTCAGGTCAGACAGCGCGTTTGTTTGCTGGGTGTGGCATTGTTGCTGATTCTGATGCTGAAGCGGAATATGATGAAACGAATTTAAAATTAACGCCGATGCTCGATGCGTTAGGGGGGCAACAAGATGGACACGATGGCTAACGAGACGTATTACGTTTCCTATTTTATTGATGAACTTTATCAAAATGGCTTAACAGATGTTGTCATTACGCCTGGATCTCGTTCGACGCCATTATCTATGTTGTTTACCGATCACCCGTCGATTGAAGAATGGATTCATTTCGATGAACGGTCGGCGGCCTTTTTTGCCCTTGGTATAGCGAAAACGACACAACGACCAGTGGCGCTCGTTTGTACATCAGGGACGGCAGCGGCCAATTATTATCCAGCAATTGTTGAAGCCTATTATAGCCGTGTACCGTTACTCGTATTGACGGCAGACCGCCCGAACGAATTGCGTGATAACGGCGCACCACAGGCGATTGATCAAATTAAGATGTACGGGGATTATGTGAAACATTATCACGATATGGCTTTACCGAGTGCGGATGAACAATTACTGCAATATAGTAGACGCCAAGCGAGCCGTGCTTATACGATCGCAAACGCAGCACGGAAAGGCCCTGTACATTATAATTTTCCGTTTCGTGATCCGTTAACACCTGATCTCGAGCGTCCTAATTTATGGGGTGAGTCAGAATCGCCTTATATTGCTTCAATCGGAGGTTATGAAGGGATCACCCAAGAGGATGTTCGCCAAGTGGTTGGTCAAGTACAAGAGTTGTCACGAGGGTTAATTGTTTGTGGTGAGTTAACATCCGATGACGAGGCTCGTGCGGTATTGTCGTTAGCTCGGCAGTGGCAAATACCTGTATTAGCAGATGTGCTCAGTCGTTTAAGACAGATTGGCGATGAAGATCCATTAGTGATTACAACATATGATGCGCTATTAAAGCATGAATCGTTTCAACATAAGATGGCACCTGATTTTGTTATTCGTTTTGGATCGATGCCGGTATCAAAACCGTATTTTCAGTGGATGGCTAAAGTCCAGCCGTCTGTTCATTTCGTCGTCGATGAACAAGCGGGCTACCGCGATCACTCGAATGTGCCATCAACGATGATTTATAGTTGCATTGAACTTTTAATTGAGTCATTAACTGCTTATTCAATTGATCAAGATCAAGCTTGGGTTGAATTATGGCAGTCAATCGATCAACAAGCTAAACATCAATTAAAGGAATTAGCATCAGATTCATTAACGGAAGGCTCTGTTGCTCACGTTCTATCTCAATCTGTAAACGACCAGCAGGTGATTTTTGTCGGTAGTAGTATGCCAATACGAGACATGGATACTTTTTTCTTACCTGAAGCAAAACAGGTGACGGTATTAGCTAATCGAGGTGCTAATGGAATAGACGGTGTCGTATCATCGGCTTTAGGTGCTGCAGCAGCAGGAGAAGATGTCACATTATTAATTGGTGATTTATCGTTTTTACATGATTATACGACTCTACTAATGGCGAAGAAACATAACTTGCGACTTCGCATCGTGGTTATTAACAATAATGGCGGTGGAATATTTAACTTTTTACCTCAATATCAATATGATCGTCATTTTGAAGCGGTATTCGGAACGCCATTTGATGCGCCGATCGGTGACATGGTGAAAACTCTCGGGATGACGTACCACTTCGTTGAGTCGAATGAAGCACTAGGAACTATTTTACAACAACCTATATCAGACCTTGAAGTCGCCGAAGTTCAAACAGAGCGTGAAACGAATTATGCGTGGCATCAACAGCTTAAATCAATGATCGCTAGTATATTAAAGGGTGACAGTCATGTTCGTGACAGTAGGAAATAATAAGTACCATGTCAATATTGTAGGTGATGGTGAGCCGATCGTTATGCTTCATGGCTTCACTGGAACGATGGCAACATGGAATGATATGTTGTTACATTTATCATATCAAGGGCAACTTATTTTAATTGATTTACCAGGACACGGTGATACGCAAGCAACTGACGTAACGACGATGTATGATGTGTGTCATGATTTAAAATTGATTTTAGAACAATTAGGGCATCAACAAGTATCGTTACTCGGTTATTCAATGGGGGGACGGACGTCCTTTTTGATGGCTTATTATTTCCCTGATTTCGTAGAACGTTTGATTTTGGTTGGCGCATCTCCAGGGTTGCCAGAAGAACAACGGATTGAACGTCAAAAACAAGACGAACAGCTGGCCACGATGATTGAGAGGGAAGGAATGGAAGCGTTTGTCTCTTACTGGGAAACGATCCCATTATTTGATACCCAACGACGGATGCCACTCAGCAAACAAGAACAAATCCGGAACGAGCGATTAGCTCAATCACCCCAAGGGTTAGCCTTGTCTCTTAGAACGATGGGGACAGGTAAGCAACCGAGTCTTTGGTCATTTTTGCAGCATATGACGATTCCTGTCACGTTGGTAGTTGGAGAGGAAGATGATAAGTTTATATCACTGAATGAACAGATGCTAGAATCCCTTCCGAATGCCGAATTGAAAAAAATTTCTCAAACAGGTCATGCTGTACATCTAGAATCTCCCGAAATTTTTGGTAAAATAGTAAGTGAAGTTTTAATTAAACCGTTTTCAAACTAAGGAGGTTACATAATGGCAATTCAATGGACAACAGAACGCGATTATGAAGAAATCAAGTATGAGACGTACAATGGTATTGCGAAGATTACCATCAATCGTCCAGAAAAACGTAATGCTTTTACACCACTAACGGTGCAAGAGTTGATCGATGCTTTCGCACGTGCGCGCGATAACTCAGATATTGGTGTGATCGTATTAGCAGGTGAAGGAGAAAAAGCTTTCTGTGCAGGTGGTGACCAATCTGTGCGCGGTCATGGTGGTTACGTTGGTACAGATGAAATTCCACGTCTAAATGTGTTGGATTTACAGCGTTTAATTCGTACGATTCCTAAGCCTGTTGTCGCGATGGTATCAGGTTATGCAATTGGTGGCGGCCACGTTTTACATGTTGTGTGTGACTTAACGATTGCAGCTGATAATGCGATATTCGGTCAAACAGGTCCGAAAGTAGGTAGTTTTGACGCAGGTTATGGTGCTGGCTTATTAGCTCGAATCGTCGGCCATAAGAAAGCGCGTGAAATTTGGTACTTATGCCGCCAATACGGTGCTGAAGAAGCACGTGAAATGGGGCTTGTTAATACAGTCGTACCAGTGGATAAGCTTGAAGAAGAAACAGTTCAATGGTGTAATGAAATGCTTGAGAAGTCACCAACAGCACTTCGTTTCTTGAAAGCGTCATTTAACGCGGACACAGATGGTTTAGCAGGTTTACAACAAATGGGTGGCGACGCAACACTTCTTTATTACACAACGGAAGAAGCGAAAGAAGGTCGTGACGCATTTAAAGAGAAACGTAAACCAGACTTCGATCAATTCCCACGTTTCCCTTAAGTCGAAAATGTTTGTTTAGAAATTGGAATATGGGACAAAAGGATATTCAATTGTGTAAAAGACGACCGTTTGAAGATCATTACAGTGAAGCACTGATGAAGCGTTATTCAAGCAGAAAACCCGAATGATTTATTTTTTCAATTAAATCGTTCGGGTTTTGCTTTGCATTATTAACTTTTGTCTCAACCTCTTCTTTCTTTCAATAATACATAATGTGAAAGGACCATTATTATGACGACGATGTTAAATTGGTTAACGAAACGAGCTGATTTATCCCCTGACCATGACGCCGTTGTGTTACCTGATGATACGACTTATTCGTTTAAGGAATTATATGACCATTCGACAACGATGGCTCATTTTTTACAACAGAAAGGCATCAAATATGGTGATCATGTTGCGGTCATGTCACCGAATCAATATCGTTTTATCGTGACGATTCATGCATTAAATATGATTGGTGCAGTTAGCTTTTTGCTGAACAGTCGGCTATCACGATCAGAAATAGCCTTTCAATTGGATGACGGTGATGTGTCTGCCGTAATATTAGATGAGCAATATCGAGATCAAGTCGATCATCAAAACGTGATAGCGATCGACGCATGCGACTTAGAAGAAAGCGTCGCCTTTCAACCTATCTCGATTGACTTAGAGACAACTGCTCATGTCCTTTATACATCAGGGACAACGGGACAACCGAAAGGCGTGCAGTTAACATACGGGAACCATTGGTGGAATGCGAATGGCTCGGCCCTTAATTTAGGATTATATCCGCATGACAGGTGGTTATTAAGTTTACCGATGTTTCATGTAGGTGGCTTATCCATCGTTTATCGAAGTGTGATTTATGGGATTCCGATCCACCTACACGACACGTTCGATGTACATGCGATCCACCGTGACATTATGGAGCGGGGCGTCACGATCATGTCAGCTGTGTCCGTGATGCTCGATCAATTACTTGAGCGTTTAGGTGGTGAGCGTTATCCTGAGCATTTTCGCTGTATGTTATTAGGCGGTGGTCCAGCACCTGAACCGTTGTTAAATCAGGCCAAGACGAAGGAAGTGCCTGTTTATCAAACGTATGGCATGACAGAAACAGCATCACAATTTTCGACGCTCGACGATGACAACGCGTTAGATAAACTAGGTTCAGCTGGTAAACCTCTATTCCCTAATCAATTATTGATTGTACATGAGGGCGAGAGTTTACCAGCTAATCAAGTAGGAGAGATTATGGTAAAAGGTCCAAGTGTGACGTCTGGTTATTATAAACGTGAAGCGGAAACGGCGGAAAAATTAGAGTATGGTTGGCTGAAGACAGGCGATTTAGGTTATCTTGATGATGATGGTTTTCTCTTTGTTGTTGATCGTCGAAAAGATTTAATCATATCAGGCGGTGAGAATGTTTACCCGGCTGAAATTGAAAGTGTTCTTAAAGGACATCCAGATGTCATCGACGTTGGCGTTGTAGGACAAACAGATTCTAGGTGGGGGCAGGTCCCTGTTGCGTTTATCGTATCGGGTAAGCCAGTGGAAGATCTGGATTTAGACGCTTATAGTCACGCCCATTTAGCGAAATATAAAGTACCTAAAGCGTGGTATGATATCGATGAATTACCGCGGAATGCCGCGAAAAAATTATTACGTCATCAATTACAAGCTCGATTAGGGGAGTGAGCGTATGAATCTTAAAGACGTTGTCGTCAGGCAAGTTGCCATGAAATTAAAACAACCCTTCCAAACGGCAAATGGCCTCGTGGTGACACGTGATACGTTAATTATTGAAGCGTATGATCATGATGGTTATGTCGGTTACGGAGAATGTGTCGCATTCGCTGATCCGTTTTATACGCCAGAAACAACGACGACTGCCTGGGATATGTTAAAGCATTTTATTTTACCAGTTATTCAAAAGAGCCGTATTGACCATCCTAATCAAGTGCATGATACGTTATCAAGTATTCAAGGTCATCAAATGGCAAAGGCAAGTATTGAAACAGCGCTATGGGATTTATATGCCAAACAACAAGGGATGCCATTAAAAGATATTTTGGGTGGTGTTTACGATCACGTTGAAAGTGGTGTCGTCTTATCATTATCGGATGATTTATCGTCACAAGTGAAACATTATAAGAAAAAAGGTTATAAACGTTATAAGCTAAAAGTGCAAAAAGGGCAAGAGCGAGAAACGATTGACAAAGCGCGTCAAGTTTTAGGGGACGCGCCGATAATGTTTGATGGAAATGGCATTTATGAACCTGAAGATATGCTTCATTTAACGAAACTTGATGATTTAGACTTGCATATGATTGAGCAACCTTTCCGTCAGGATGATTTTTTCTATCATCATCAATTGCGAAAAGAAATGAAAACGAAGATCTGTTTAGACGAATCGATCCAGTCTGAACACGATGCGTTTCAAGCTATGGAACTCGGGGCGGCTGATACATTTAATGTGAAACTAGGACGAGTCGGTGGTTATCATGTTGCACAAATGATCCATCATTATGCGAAAGTGGCGAATATGCCGTTGTGGTGTGGCGGCATGTTAGAAACAGGCATCGGCCGAGCGCATAATGTTATATTGGCGTCGCTTGAACAATTCACATTACCAGGTGATTTGTCTGAGTCAGAGCGGTATTGGGAACAAGACATTATTAAGCAACCGTTTAAAGTTAAAAATGGTCTCGTTCAAGTACCAACAAAACCCGGTATTGGTGTGACAGTCGATCACAAACTAATGGATAAATTAACCGTTAGACAATTCACATTTGATTTGGCAACAACACAACAGTTGTAAACAAGCAAGGGTGCTGCAGGCATTCTTGCTTTCTTTTTTATTTTTGAATCGAATAGAAACCTCGGTTCTGGTTAATAGTAAACGTAGAGGTGGGTATGATGAATGAGAGAAAATTTTATGTCAGCATCGAAACGGGTGAAATTTCAGAAGCGAAAGCAGGCAATAATGATGACTTCGTGATCTATGGAGGACCCGAAGACATCATTTCGCTTCGTGAATGTTTTGATGATTTAAAACGAGCTGAAGCTGACACAGGCTTTCGTGCGACAATACCGTTTAAAGAATACCATCAAGATGATGAAAATGATGCGTATGATTATTTATTCATGAAAGGGTATAAGAAAATTTACGAATTAGGTGACGCAGAAACGAAACACCATATTGAATCCATGCCGTTTTTCGATCAGTTTGAAAAAATTGATGATGATTAACGACAACGATGAAACGAATGTCATATGAATATCGTCTAATAAAGTGAGTTCACAATCAAAGTGGACTCATTTTTTATATAAAACGATATGTAGGACACCTAATCAAATGTCGATTTTTGGTAAAATGATATGAATTAAGGTGTGAAATCAAAAATAATGCCAAACTGATGTTTTAACCCGTCATGAAATAGGAAAACTGAACATATAAATAACATTAACGTACAAAACGGTAAGAAAGGTGGTCACATATATGAAACGCTCATTAATTATTGCACTTATTGCAAGCATAGCATTACTCGTTCTTATTCCATTTTCATATTCTCATTTAAATGCTAGCTCTAATCAATATCAAGGCGCAGAACAATCTGAAATTGCGAATCAACCATTACAGCGAACGAATTTAACAATAGTACAAGCTGAATCAGAGTCGATCGAAGCAACAGATATCGCGAACGTGATGAATCAATTTATGGACCAACTTGTTCAAGACACAAATGATGATTACGAAGTGAAACAATACGATTCACTAAAAGCGCTAAAAGATAGCTTCAGTGACATTGCAGCACCGAAAGTCGTCAACCAATTTGTTGACCATTATTATGCAGAGCGTGACGGCAAATTGTATATTAACCCTACTGAAACACCGCCGTGGTTTGTAGAAGGTGAATCGTTTGAACAAACAACGACAGATGAAGGACATGTTGTCATTGAACAGACAAACACAACAGAACTAGACGGACAATATACAATTGTTATCGAACTTCAATTGAAGGATAACGGTCAACCGTATATAATGGACATACAGTACAAATAAGATTTTACAACAAAGGAACGTGTCCGAGTGGAAGTTTTTAAAGATTACTACGATAACACAGTTAAATTCGTCAAATACGATCAACCTTTTTCAGAACACCCTAAACACGTTTGGATCATTGCGCGGTACCGTGGTAAATGGTTACTCACACAACATGGGGACAGAGGGATTGAATTCCCAGGTGGTAAAGTAGAGCCAGGTGAGACAGCTGAAGAAGCAGCTGTTCGTGAAGTGTATGAAGAAACAGGCGGTATCGTCGATGGTCTAACCTTTATTGGTCAATATTATGTTGATGGTAAAGGTGGTCACATCATTAAAAATGTTTATTTTGCGCAGGTGAATAAACTGGATGATCGAAAGCATTACTATGAAACAAAAGGTCCTGTACTTCTGAAGAAAGTGCCTAAAGATGTTAAAGGTAATCGTAAGTACAGTTTTATGATGAAAGATCGTGTATTAGAAATTGCTTTACAAGAAGTGATGAGGCATCACTTATCATAAAAAAGCTAACCGTTCTTATGAGCGGTTAGCTTTTTTAGATTGAATGAGTATTAGATATTTGTAAATGTTGGGCCAGCTTCGGCTATATCTTTCGTGACGTAATTGAATTGTTTGAAGTTATCGTGGAATTTTACAGCTAATTCTTTCGCTTTGGCTTCATAAGCATCATCATTGCCCCATGTTTTCTTCGGATTGAGCACATCACTTGGTACACCTGGGCAAGTCGTTGGCATATATAACCCGAAAATATCATCTTGTGTGTAATCGACGCTATTCAACTCGCCTTCAAGCGCAGCGTGTACCATAGCACGTGTATGACTCAGTTTCATGCGGTGACCATCACCGTAAGAGCCACCAGTCCAGCCTGTATTGACGAGGAACACTTGCACATCATGCTGGTCAATTTTCTCACCTAACATCTTGGCATAATTGGCGGCAGGTAGTGGTAAAAATGGCGAACCGAAACAAGCAGAAAATGTTGCTTGAGGTTCTGTAATGCCACGTTCAGTGCCAGCTAATTTACTCGTATAGCCACTCAAAAAGTGATACATCGCTTGTTCTTTTGTTAATTTACTAATAGGAGGCAATACGCCGAATGCATCCGCTGTTAAGAAAATAATCGTATTGGGATGACCTGCAATACTTGGTTCTACGATATTGTCAATGTGATCAATCGCATATGCTGCACGCGTGTTTTCGGTTAAACTTGTGTCATCATAATCAGGTAAACGTGTATCCTCATCGACGACGACATTTTCTAAAACAGAACCAAATCGAATGGCATTGTATATTTGTGGTTCTTTTTCAGCTGATAAATTAACCGTTTTGGCATAACAACCGCCTTCAATATTGAACACACCACTTTGTGACCAACCGTGCTCATCATCCCCAATTAAACGGCGATTTTCATCAGCCGATAGAGTCGTTTTACCTGTTCCAGATAAACCGAAGAAGAGGGCGACATCTCCTTCTTCACCGACGTTAGCCGAACAGTGCATCGGTAATACATTTTGTTTTTCGGGTAACATGTAGTTCATAACGGAAAAAATTGATTTCTTAATTTCACCCGCATACTCTGTGCCACCGATTAAGACGATTCGATGTTTGAATGACACGATGATGAACGTTTCCGAATTCGTCCCGTCGACTTCAGGATTCGCTTTAAAATGAGGGGCTGAAATGACAGAGAATGTCGTTTCATGTTCAGCTAATTCGGAATCACTTGGTCTAATGAACATTTGATTGGCGAATAAGTTGTGCCATGCAAATTCGGTAATAACCTCGATCGGTAAACGATGTTTTTCATCAGCACCCGCAAATCCTTTGAAAGAAAATAATTGATCTCGTTCGGCTAAATAGTCTGTTACCTTTTGAAGCAGTTGATTAAACACATCTTCTGAAATAGGTTGATTAACTTCTCCCCAATCCAGTCGGTCTTTCGTTTCCTCATCTTCCACGACAAATTTATCTTTCGGTGAACGCCCTGTGTAATGACCAGTTGTGGCACGCACAGCGCCAGTAGATGTTAAAATCCCTTCCTCACGAGCTAATATGTTTTCAACAAGTTCTGCAATTGATAAATTTTTCTCCGTTTGATCAGCATTGGATAACCGTGATACGAGTGTATCGGCTTCAATTGTTTTCATTGTCAGATCACCCTTTATTTAATATGTATTTATGTGTATGACGTCATTCGCTATTAGTATAACACATTTTAAAAATTAAACCACACTATTCATATAATTTTCACAATTGATTTCGTTTGAAAATTTTCATGTGTGAAAAGCGTCGTCATTTGACACGTCATAGGCATCGCGTTATGATATATCAGTAAACGAAATTTCTCTTATCCAGAGTAAGTGGAGGGAACAGGCCCGATGAAGCTCGGCAACCATCACAACGTGACAGGTGCTCATCCTGATGCAAGGTAACCCTTGGACGATAAGAGCGAAAGGCGATCATTACCTTTCCCTTGTCTAAAATGGGAAAGGTTTTTTTATGACGATATACCAGTTTCACATCATGTGTATATTAAATTAATTCTAACAAAGCTCATGATGCGAAATAAAGCGAAACTATATGAAATGGTTATCTTATTTTCCATAGGGGATAAAAAATCGTAGCAATTAATGATTGAGGAGGAAATGGAATTATGGCGAATCAACGTCGTTTATTTACGTCGGAGTCAGTTACTGAAGGCCATCCTGATAAAATGTCGGATCAAATTTCGGATGCGATATTAGATGAAATCGTATCACGCGATCCAAACGCGCGTGTTGCTTGTGAAACAACTATTACGACTGGACTTGTTTTAGTGTCTGGAGAAATCACAACATCAACGTATGTTGATATACCTACGATTGTGCGTGATACGGTCAAAGATATCGGCTATACACGTGCAAAATATGGATTCGATTTTGAAACGTGCGCGGTACTAACGTCAATTGATGAGCAGTCGGCTGATATTGCTCAAGGGGTCGATGAAGCATATGAGCGACGAGAAGGACATATGTCAGATGATGAAATTGAAGCGATTGGTGCTGGAGATCAAGGTTTGATGTTTGGTTACGCAAGTAATGAAACGAAAGAACTGATGCCACTTCCGATTTCATTGTCGCATAAATTAGCGAAGCGTTTAGCTGACGTGCGGAAAACAGAACTCGTACCGTATTTACGACCAGATGGTAAGACTCAAGTCACGGTAGAATATGATGAAAATGGACAACCTGAGCGTGTGGATACGATTGTGATTTCAACTCAACACCATCCTGAAATTGATTTAGAACAAATTAAAGAAGACGTACAAGAACACGTCATTAAACCAGTTGTGCCGGAAACATTAATTGATGCTGAAACAAAATACTTCATCAATCCAACAGGTCGTTTCGTGATTGGCGGGCCTCAAGGTGATGCCGGTTTAACGGGTCGAAAAATCATTGTCGATACGTATGGTGGTTATGCGCACCACGGTGGCGGGGCATTTAGTGGTAAAGATGCAACAAAAGTGGACCGATCAGCTGCTTATGCCGCTCGTTACGTTGCGAAAAATATAGTCGCAGCGGGATTAGCGGATCAGTGTGAGGTACAATTAGCGTATGCGATCGGAGTGGCGCAGCCTGTGTCGATTTCGATAGATACATTTGGAACAGGACAAGTATCTGAAGAAAAACTTGTCGAGGCTGTACGTCAAACATTTGACCTCCGTCCTGCAGGTATTATTAAAATGCTTGATTTGCGCCGACCTGTTTATAAAAAGACTGCAGCGTACGGCCATTTCGGTCGTTCCGATGAGCAGTTCACGTGGGAACAAACGGATCGTGTCGAGACGCTTAAAGCGAACATAAATTAAAGTAAAGGTTGAACATGAAAGAGATGCTTTCGTGTTCAACCTTTTTTATTTAGGGCTTTCTATTTTGTTGTTCTTGTTTATAGACTTGGCCTTTGTCGACGTACGATTGACGAATGCGGTTCATTTCTTGAATATCGTCATCAGTAATTTCGCGAATGACTTGGGCTGGTCTCCCGAAAGCGAGTGTGTTTGGGGGAATCGTTTTGCCTGGTGGTACTAAACTGCCTGCACCAATAAAGGCATTCTCGCCAATCTCTGCACCGTCTAAAATCGTTGAGCCCATACCTATTAAGGCGTTTTTTCGGATTTGGCACGAATGAAGCAAGACTTGGTGCCCGACGGTGACGCCGTCTTCGAGCACTAATGGCTGATTCGGGCTTTGATGCAACATGCTTTGGTCTTGAATGTTGACGTTTTGGCCAATGTGAGTCGGTGATACGTCACCTCTTATCACCGTTTTGAACCAGACACTGCTGTATGCACCAATTGTTACGTCACCCGATATAACGGCATCATCTGCTATGTATGCGGTTGGATCAATCATTGGATATTGTTCATTATAGGGTAATATCATGTTTGCCCTCCTGAATGGAAAATGTGATAAGATAATTATAACAAATTTTTCGGAATATTGTGGGGAGGAATTAGATGAAAGTTCATCGTAGTCAAGCAGGGAAAGCTGTCGTCGTTATCGTACACGGAGCTTTCGAGCATTCAGGACGATATGAATGGCAAGTAAATAGGTGGACTAAAGCTGGGTATCACGTCATTATTGGTGATTTACCAGGACAGGGTGAAGTTGAAGGGAAACGTGGCCATATTCAATCATTCAATCAATATATTCGAACAGTTGAATCATGGTTAGAGGAAGCCTATCAATTTAATTTGCCGGTCTTTTTGCTTGGTCATAGTATGGGAGGCTTAATTGCCATTCGGACGTTACAAGAAATAAAGCATTCTGTAATGGGTGTTATATTGTCTTCTCCTGGTTTAGGAATGAGAACAGGACCACCTAAAGCGGTTCATTACATATCAACAGTCCTAGATTATATCTATCCTTCACTACGAGTCAAAACGAATATTAACCCGACGTTGGCGACTCGCAACGAAGATTTTCATGAAAGTGATGCAGCCGACCCTTATTTTTTACATCAAGTATCGGTTCGGTGGTTTCATGAGTTTAATAGAGCCATAGACAAAGCCTTTGATTCAATACGATACTACCCCGATTTACCGATTTTGTTTTTGCAAGCGGGTGACGATCACCTCGTCGATCAACACGCTGTACGTCATTTTTATGACAAATTAGCTGTCGTTGATAAACAGTTTGTTCTTTGGCCAAACTTATACCATGAAGTGTTCAATGAACCAGAGCGCGAGGATGTTTTTCAAGAAGCGCTCAATTTTACTGAACGGTTAATAAAAGCAGAGTAGGGGTGAAGATATGAAGGCGCCGTCATCGATCAGGCAGTTGTTAACAACATCATTTCGACAATTATTTCCTGTTGTTAATCAAGAATTAAATCATTGGCGGAAGGAAGCTAGACAAATTCCTAATGATGAACTAAGAACGCAAGCATTAGCTAGTATGAATACGAAGACATTCCATTGTGAAGGTGGGTCGATTTACGCGACATTAGCTAGAGAGCGTTGGGGTGAAGCGATTAAGTTTATTGTCGCTTATCAAACGATTAGTGATTATTTGGATAACTTATGTGATCGTAGCCAATCGCTTGACCCAGACGATTTCAGGCAATTGCACGAGGCACAATTAGATGCGATCCGACTAGGCGCTGATAGTTATAAGAAAAATTATTACGCTTATCGCGATGATCAAGACGATCATCATTATTTACAAAAGCTTGTCGACCAATGTCAAAACGTCATCCGATCGATACCGAATTATATCGACATCCAACCTCATATCGAACGTTTAGCGTCGCTTTATGTCGATTTGCAAGTTCATAAGCATGTAACAGAGGAAGAGCGAATTCCGCGTTTAACAGCTTGGTATGATCATTATAATCAAGATCCTAATTTAAGGTGGTACGAATTTTCAGCTGCGACAGGCTCAACGTTAGGTGTCTTTTGTTTAGTCGCTTATGGGTTGAATGGGGATAATAAAGGGCGAATGGTTGAAGACGCTTTCTTCCCTTCATTACAAGGGTTACATATTTTATTAGATTACTTAATCGACCAAGAGGAAGATGCAGCAGAGGGAGATTTGAATTTTATAGACTATTATCACGATGAAGATGAGAAAGTGAGTCGAATGAAACATATGATCAAACGGGCAAGACGCGATTTGCAAGGTGTTGATGATGCTCGTTTTCATCAGCTCATTGTGGACGGTTTAGTCGGTTTATATTTGTCAGATGATAAAATGCGTCAAACGACTGAGCAAATGAAAGTCGCTAAAGAGTTATTGCGTGAAGCGGGGTGGCGTTCACGTATTGTTTATGTCGGAGGTCGCGTTTATCGTCGCTACAAATACAAGATGAAATTTAAGTAGTGCGCAGGAGTATGATAATGTTCTGCGCACTATTTTTTGTATAAACCGACGACAAATGGTGCTTTGTCACTACGGTTCACTAAATGATACATCGCGACATCCATAGTTGACGGCTTTTGTTGCTTTAAATATGTCATGAGTTGATTCTTTTCAGTTTGTCCCGTTTCATGGCCAGGATAAACTACAATGACAATCATTCGCTTCGATTTTAGCAATGAAAATATACCGTCAATCGCTTGTATCGTCGTGTCAGCATGTGTCGTAATTTCTTCATCTCCACCCGGTAAAAAACCTAAATTAAAAATCGCCCCACCAATCGACTGAACACCTCGATCTTGTAAATAAGACGATGCATGCTCGTGCCCTAATTGAACAGTTGTAACGTTTTCGGTTTGTTCACGGTTAAATAATTGTTTCGCTTCAGTGATAGCCTCTACCTGAATATCAAAGCTGTATACATGGCCATTAGAACCTACTGTTTGACTTAAAAACACACTGTCATGACCATTACCGAGTGTTGCATCGACGACGGTGTCACCAGACTCGATGGTTTGGCGTAACCAGTCGTGAGCAAAAGGAATAATTTGTTTCATAAGTTCACCTCACTAGTAGAAAAAAGCGTATCCATTTTAACACGGATTCGTTTAATGTATACTTAAATTATCAAAAAATTTGTTCAAGACAGTCGAATTTTGTTAATTCTTTGGTATAATAATTAGCAAATATTTATCAGATATGCTAGAGCGTGTTAGAGGATGGTGATTCTGTGTATGGCATTTGGGTTAAAAAAACTAAAAAATGCAGCGTTCAAACCTAGACAAGACATAGTAGAAATTGATCCGCAAATAACGTTAACAGAGTTGGTTGATCGAACAATTGTTGGCTTTCTTGCTAAAGAAATCGCAAATGAATTGAATTTATCATATAACACGAGCCAAATAACATTTTACTCAGCCATTGCGACTCGACATACTCAATATTTATATGAAAATGGAACATTACTAAACTACGCCAATCAACTGGTTGATTGGTGTCGTGAGCAAAAAAATGTCCGAAAACAAGTGCAAAAGCTTGATGCAAGTGACCAAATGAAACAAGCGATCATTACGGTCTACGATCGAGTGAATATTGACTTAAAACATGCACTAACTCGTGATAGTCGTCAAATACATCATCCTCGCGAGTGGGAAATTTATCGAGAAGCGATGTATGCTTCATCTCAACATAAATTTTTATTGATTAATAGAAATGAGTTAAAAGATATTAGCACTGGTGAATTCTTAACATCGCATTATATTTATGAACATCATGACATTACTTTGTGTAGGCAAAAGGTGGCTAAAAGCTTAGAAGCCTTTCAATTAAGCGATCAAGAAAAGCAAGGTTGGTTGCTAGTTGTCTCTGAAATAGCGACGAATGTTTTAAAGCACGCAAAATCAGGACATATGATGGTTGTTAAAGATGACGATGAAATCAAAGTCGTGATTGAAGATGATGGTGATGGGTTTAATTTAAAGAACTTACCTAATTTAATATTGTTATCAGGTTTCTCCACCCACCGATCATTAGGACAAGGATTTACGTTAGTGATGAAAATTGTCGATCGGTTTTATTTATATACGACACCTTATGGGTCATCTATTATTTTATCTAAAAAATTACTAGCACAATAGGTGATAGTCATGAAACGATTTAAAGGTTATAAAAATAAAAAATTTTATACTTATTTTGTTTATTCTATTATTTGTCATGATGACATTAGAATTTATTTTATTATTTTTCAATCAAGGTATGTGGCTATTTAAACCGTTGTTTGTACAGTCGATTTTAGTCGTATCTATTTTATTCTTATTTCATCTTAAAAGTAATGACAATCTAAATAAGCTTTAAACACGTGTCAAAGACCTTCGTCGTGGAGAATATAAAGGATGTCTTTCGTTAAGTGATGAATTATATGATGAATTTTATTATTTTTACAATTTATCGATGTCGATTCAACGTATCACCTATATGATGCGGGAAGATACTTCACAAACATTGAAACGTTTATATGATTTATCGGTCGACATGGCTGAAACAGGTAACAAAGATGCTGAAATGATACAAGAATTAATTCAGTTAATAAAAGTGTATTTAGAACTTCAAAGTTATCAATCTAATGATGCTAAAATATTAAAGTACAAAATAGACCAATTTAAAAACCACGTTTATGATTACCGGTTAATGTCACTAATATTTTGTTTATCGTTAGTGAATTAACAGATGTCATAGAAAAGCAGACAAAGGATATAGAGCGAATCTCTGAAGATTTACAAAGTAAAGTAATATGATAATCCGTCATAATAACGATGTGAATCTAGGAGGTGTATATATGGAAAAAAAGTATACACATTTTTCAGTTGATTATTCTAATTCTTCCCACAATAGAGCATTGCAGAGGGAAATAAAGCTAGCGCGCAATATTCAAACACAATTACTCAATGGCCATACATCTGATGTTGGTACGGATAATTTAATCGGAATATCGATGCCCGCAAGATTAGTAGGTGGTGATTATTTTGATTTTTATAAGTTATCCGATCAAAAAATCAGAGTTGTGATCGGTGATGTGATGGGGAAAGGGATTCCTGCTGCTATGTTAATGATTTTAACGCGCGGTGCTTTTCGCTCGGCATCTGAAAGTACGAAAAGCCCTTCTGAAACATTAACGGCAATGAATAATGCCATCTATGACGATTTGAAACAGTTGAAATCGTTTGTAACGTTGTTTTGTTGTGATTGGGATTTAGAAAACAATCGTCTCACATATGCGAATGCCGGTCATGTGTACCCTTTCCACATATCAAATCATGACATTAGTTCTTTAGGTGATGTGAACGGCATTATGCTAGGAGGGCTCCCAGATCAAGTGTATGATGAAAGCACTGTTCAATTAGAGTATGGTGACACGATTTTCTTTTACACGGATGGCATCGTGGAAGCGCAAAATGTGGACGGAGAATTTTATGGTAAAGATCGACTTATTAACGTATTAACAGAAGGGTTTAACCGTTCTGTTCAAGAAATTGAAGATAACATCATTTTAAGTTTGTTTGAGTATACGAATGGTATCAATCAGAAAGACGACATTACCATGGTCATATTACAAAACGATGATTCTGAAGCAGAGATAAGAGGCTATAATTCGCCTATGATGTCTCAGGAAGAAGGTGAGGAACAATGAATCGGTCATTAATTTCTCGTGGGAAAACTGTAGATGAAGCGATTGACCAAGGACTTTCGATTTTAAGAAAAACAGTTGATGATGTCGAAGTCGAGATTCTCGATAATGGTAAAAAAGGCGTTTTATTCTTCGGGCATCGTGATGCCATTGTGAAATTGACAGTACTTCATATGGAATCGTCTAATGAAATATCAGCTGATCATTCCGAAGATACTTCTTTTACTTATAATTCTAATGACGATGATTTATCATCATTAGAAGAGTTAGTTGATCAATTAGATGAACAAGATTGGATGTCGAAGTCTAATAGAGAGCAGACAACACCTACAAAATCGCAACCTGAATCAGATGACGATCTTTTAGGGGTGAAAAATGGGACGTTTTATATAAAGGACCATTTAGAATTTTACCCGATGATCGATGCTAATGCAGAGGGGGTAACAGTTTATAAAAATGGAAAACAGATTAAAGATACGACCATTGTATCATCGAGTGATGAGATTACGTTTGAGTTAGAAAAATATGAAACGAGTATGGACTGGTCGATCGATGTAACCCCTGATGCTATCCAGGCGATTTGTAAAGTGAAACCGAGTGTGATTACAGAATATCAATTACTTGATCAAGCTGATAATCGTTTCTTAGAGATTAAAACGGAAAAAGTTGATAGTCGGGCCAATTTTCTTGAGCCGGAAGATATTGTTAATCGTTTGCATGAGTTGAAAATATCACACGGTTTAGATCATGCTGAGATTGTCAAAGCGAGTGAGTCTTTAGAAGAAGCTGAGTTTGTCGTAGCAAAAGGAAAAGCACCTGAACCAGGTGAGAGCGGCTATTTAGACTTCAAAATTGATATTCACGGTCAAGAAGGCAAGCCTAAATTAAATGAAGATGGAACGGTCGATTTCCGTGAAACGAAATCCATTCCATCTGTCAGTCAAGGGGATATTATTGCCAAGATCCATCCACCTATTCCGGGGATTTCAGGCAAAAACGTTTATGGCGATGTTACACCGCCGCCTAACGCACATGAAGCCGTTGTGAAAGCGGGGAAAGGCATCGATATCGTCGGTAACCAAGTTGTCGCCTTAGATTCTGGTAAACCGCAAGTTCAGACACGTGGTCTATTATACCAAATTCAAGTGTTACCAACGCTAGTCCACCGAACAGACGTCTCAATTGAAACAGGAAATATACATTTTACGTGTGATGTTGAGATTTGGGGAAGTGTTCAAGAAGAGATGACGGTAAAAGCAGCAGGTGATGCAACAATCTCTGGGCATGTAGACCATGGTAAAATTACAGCAGGAAACAGTATCTACGTTAAGAAAAACACGATCAATTCACACCTTTCTGCCGGCGAAGGGAATCTTGTTATATCTGAATTGTCCTACACGATAGAAGAATTATCTATCGAGTTAAAACAAATGCTAATGGCGGTAAGACAACTTTTGAAAGCTAAAGCATTCAAAAGTTCAGACTTAGATTCACAAGGGATTTACTCTTTATTAAATATTTTATTAGATAAGAAGTTTAAAGATATACCAATGAAGATTAAAACGTATCGAGGTAAAGTCCATGAACATCGAGAGATTCTCGATGAGGAATGGCTGGATTTAGCGGAACAACTTAAAACATTAGTCCGTCCTGTTCCGAACCGTCTCATTACTAGTCCAGAAGAAATAGAAACCATTATTGAAGATGTGGACAGGTTGTATCAAATTAGCTGTAATCCACCTGAACCCAACTCTGAAATTGTTATCGCAAATGTCATGAATAGTACGGTTTATTGTTCTGGTGATATTTCTATCATTGGAGATGGTTCCTACCATACTGATATTCATGCTGGTGGTAAGTTAGAGATTGGTGGAATCGTTCGTGGCGGCGATATTTACGCTCAATTAGGGATTTACGTAGGTGAAATTGGTTCTAAAGGTGGTATGAAAACGTACCTAACAGTTCCAGCTGACCAAACGATTAAGATGGATTATGTGTGGGAAGATACTGTCATTCAGATTGGTCATGTGAAATATCGTTTCACAGATAATCGACAATTTGTCAAAGCGAAACTAGAAGAAGACGAAATCGTGTTTACTTAAAAGGGAGAGAGGGCTATGGAGTATCGTTTAAAGGTGTTTGATCAACAAATGGAAATGAATTTGATTGGTGATTTGGATTTAGAAGCGACCGAATTATTCGAAAAGGAAATTTATCCTAAGGTCGCTTCGTCGCTCAACGATATTGATCTGTTAAAAGTTGATATGAATCATGTCGCGTTCGTTGATTCAACAGGTGTTGGCCTCGTCATTCAATTTGTCGAATGGGTGAAGAAACGAGATGTCAACGTAAAAATGGTGAATATTCAAGAGCAAGTTTATGAAATTTTTCAGTTTATGCAAGTCAACGAAATACTAGGGATTGAAATGCTTCAAGCAGACACATAAACTTGACAATAGGCATATGCTTGAGTAAACTGTTAATGAACTAATTTTCAAATTAATATGTTAAACGAAGATAAAGGAGTAGTAAGAATCAAGGCATATGTAGAGAGGTAACGGTTGGTGGAAGTTACTTATGTCTGTTCTGAACTCGCCTTTTAGTATCGCATATGAATAACTAGTAGTCTGCGACGTTTTTCCGCGTTAAGGAACTCGAGTGAGTCATGTGAATTATGACTAATTTGGGTGGTACCACGGGTAATCTCTCGTCCCATGTTTTTGGGGCGGGAGTTTTTTATTTGATTAAATGAGTTGAAAACGATCACCCGTTTAGACCCTGAATCATGTGACTATATTAAAAATCAAGGAGGAATGAACGACATGGCATTTAATCATCGTCAAATCGAACAAAAATGGCAACGTTTTTGGGAAGAAAACAAAACGTTCAAAACGAATACCGAATCATCCAAGCCGAAGTTTTATGCGCTTGATATGTTCCCGTACCCTTCTGGTGCTGGACTTCACGTCGGACATCCAGAAGGTTATACAGCAACGGATATCGTATCGCGTATGAAACGTATGCAAGGATATGAGGTTTTGCACCCAATGGGATGGGATGCTTTTGGCCTTCCAGCAGAACAATATGCGATTGATACTGGGAATGACCCATCTGTTTTCACCCAGCAAAATATTGAAATTTTTAAACGTCAAATTAAATCACTTGGATTTTCATACGATTGGGACCGTGAGATTAATACGACGGATCCGGATTATTACAAGTGGACACAATGGATTTTCATTAAACTTTATGAACAAGGATTAGCCTATATTGATGAGGTGCCAGTTAATTGGTGTCCAGCGCTAGGAACAGTATTGGCGAACGAAGAAGTGGTCGATGGCGTTAGTGAGCGGGGCGGTCACCCGGTCATCCGCAAACCAATGCGTCAATGGATGCTTAAGATTACGGCATATGCTGATCGGTTATTAGAAGACCTTGATGAATTGGATTGGCCGGAAAGCTTAAAAGATATGCAACGCAACTGGATTGGAAAGTCGGAAGGCGCCGAAATTACGTTTGAAATTGATGGTACAGATCAGCAGTTTCAAGCGTTTACAACACGTCCGGACACGATTTTCGGTGCGACATATGCTGTGTTTTCACCTGAGCATCCGCTAGTCGATACGATCACAACGGCTGAACAACGCGATAAAGTCAATGCTTATATCGCTGAAGTTGAGAAGAAGAGCGAACTTGAGCGTACAGATCTAGCAAAAGATAAAACCGGTGTATTCACAGGAGCTTATGCGATAAACCCGGCAAGTGGTGAGAAAATGCCGATTTGGATCGCGGATTACGTCCTAATGTCATATGGAACGGGCGCTATTATGGCGGTGCCAGCTCATGATGAACGTGATTATGAGTTTGCGACGAAGTTTGATCTACCTATTGTAGAAGTCGTATCAGGCGGCAATATACAAGAAGCGGCTTATGTCGATGACGGTGAACATGTGAACTCGGACTTTCTTGATGGTTTGAAAACTCAAGACGCGATCGAGAAAGCCATTGAATGGTTAGAAGCGAATGGACACGGAAAACGCGAAACGACTTATCGACTACGCGATTGGTTATTCAGCCGTCAACGTTATTGGGGTGAACCAATTCCGATTATCCATTGGGAAGACGGTTCAATGTCAGCGGTTGATGAAAGTGAGCTTCCATTAGAACTACCGAAAACGAGTGAAATTAAGCCGTCCGGTACAGGTGAATCACCACTTGCAAACATTACGGAGTGGGTCAACGTCACAGATCCAGAAACAGGTATGACAGGCCGTATCGAGACGAACACGATGCCACAATGGGCAGGTAGCTGTTGGTATTACCTCCGTTATATTGATCCGACTAATGATGAGATGCTAGCTGACCCAGAAAAACTGAAGAAATGGCTTCCTGTTGATATTTATATCGGTGGTGCAGAACACGCGGTGCTTCACTTACTTTACGCTCGTTTCTGGCATAAAGTCCTTTATGATATTGGGGTTGTCCCAACGAAAGAGCCGTTCCAAAAACTCTTTAACCAAGGGATGATTCTTGGTGAAGGTAACGAGAAGATGAGTAAGTCGAAAGGAAATGTCGTGAACCCTGATGATATTGTTAACACTCATGGGGCAGACACGCTTCGTTTATACGAAATGTTCATGGGACCATTAGATGCTTCAGTAGCATGGAGTACCAATGGTTTAGAAGGTGCACGTCGTTTCTTAGATCGTGTATGGCGTTTGTTTGCTGATGAAGAAGGTCATCTTTCTAGTAATGTAAAAGATCAACCTAATGAAAACCTTGATAAGTCTTATCACGAAATGGTCAAAAACGTGACGGAATACTTCGATGAATTACGATTTAATACGGCAATTTCGCAAATGATGGTCTTTATCAATGACTGTTACAAAGCAGATCATGTACCACGTGAGTATGCGGAAGGATTCGTGAAACTGATTGCGCCAATTGCTCCTCACTTAGGTGAAGAACTATGGTCGACTTTAGGTTACCAAGACACGATCACATATGAGGATTGGCCAACTTATGATGAATCGAAACTAGTTGAAGACACGGTAGAAATTGTTCTACAAGTGATGGGTAAAGTAAGATCGAAAGCAGAAGTTCCGAAAGATGCTGACGAAGAACAACTGCGAGAGATTGCGATGAACGATGAAACGATTCAAGAATGGATTGAAGGAAAAACAGTCCGAAAAGTGATTGCTGTTCCTGGCAAGTTAGTTAATATTGTAGCGAATTAATGAAGAGACTTAAGGACACCTTTGGACAGATTGATCTGTTCGAAGGTGTTTTTTATCATTTTATGATTGACGTGGGGTAAATGAACATATAAAATACAATTTGTCGTTCAAATAAGAGAAACTTATTTCGTGTCGATTTAAGTTGACAATATGAATGACCATCATATATAATGTAATATACAAATCGCTGAAGTCGATCGATTATTTTATAATAAACCATTTTATTAATTGGCCATTGACTTCATATTTGAAACTTGTTATATTAATAAAGTCGTCTTTTCGGCGATGATCTTTTGAAGAGTTTTTACTCAAACGATTAATAAAAAGTTGTTGACTTTCTGTTTTTAACTTGGTATATTAATCATTGTCGCTTTCGAACGCGACATTCTATCGAACCTTGAAAACTAAACAAAATAGCCTGTCGTCAATTCGGTTTTCTTCTTATTTTTAGTAAATGAGGAGAAAGCGGAGACGAAAAGAAACAATAAGCCAAATCAAACACTTTATGGAGAGTTTGATCCTGGCTCAGGACGAACGCTGGCGGCGT